>JAQGPI010000414.1 GCA_028293175.1 Verrucomicrobiaceae bacterium
TCATTGACCACCCCATTGCCGGTATTGAGGTTCTTGTTGGTGTACGTCTGGCCCACGGGTTTGAGCACCGACTTGAGCACCTCGCCTGTCTTGGGATGCGTGCGACGTGGCGAAGCGAGGCTGTAGATCACGCAGTCCACTTGACCCAGGTCCGCCTTGATGGCGGCAATCACCTCTGCCTTGATGGCATCCGAGAAGGCGTCGCCGTTGAAAGAACGAGCATAGAGTCCGGCAGCCTTGGCTTCGTTTTCGAAGGCAGCGGTATTGTACCAGCCAGCGGTGGCCGTGCGATCCGCTTCACCGGGCCGCTCAAAAAACACACCGATGGTGGCTGCATTCGAACCAAAGGCCGCCGCAATGCGCGAAGCCAGCCCGTAGCCGGTGGAGGAACCGATCACCAGCACCTTCTTTGGGCCGTCTGCCATGGTGCCACGGCTTTTGACGACAGCGATTTGCTCGGCCACATGCTTGGCGCAGCCTTCGGGATGGGCCGTGGTACAGATGAATCCGCGAATCTTGGGTGCAATGATCATAGGAAAGGCGAGCGTTAGCCGTGGGGGGCTGGCTGGCAACTGATTTTGCAGCTCTTAGAGGTGCGCTGCGCAAACACATTGAACCTAGACTTCCCCTGACATATAACAAACGATGCAAGTTTGGATCGGCACTTCAGGATTTCAGTATCCTGCCTGGCGAGGCATCTTCTACCCGGACAAAACGCCCGTGGCGAAGATGCTGCCCTACTACGCTTCGCAGTTTTCGTCCACGGAGATCAACTATTCATTTCGCCAAATCCCCAGCGAAAAGACCATCAGCGCCTGGGCGGCAGCTACGCCTGAGCGTTTCCAGTTCAGCTTCAAGGCACCTCAGCGAATCACTCATTTCGCCAAGCTACGCGACTGCGCCGACACCGTAGCGGCGCTGCACGAGGCCATCTCGCCAATGAGGGAGAAACTCGGTGTGGTGTTGTTTCAGTTGCCGCCCTATTTTAAAAGCGACGCCGCATTGCTAAGTGATTTCCTCCCAAGCCTGCCGGCCGGAATGAAGGCCGCGTTTGAGTTTCGCCATGCCTCCTGGTTCGATGATGGGGTGTACGATGTGCTGCGGGCGAACAACGCAGCCCTCTGTATCGCCGAAAGCGAGGACTTGGCGACACCTGCCATCGCAACGGCCGACTTCGGCTACCTGCGACTGCGGCGAGAGGATTACACAACCGCCAATCTCAAGCAATGGGCCGGAAAAGTGCACGAGTTGAAGCAGCACTGGCGGGAGACGTGCATTTATTTCAAGCATGAAGACACCGGCGTGGGCACCAAGTTTGCCCGGCAAATGACCAGTCTTCTGGAGGGACAAACAGCCAAAGGCGCACTTTGAAACGATTTTTGTGCTCGACGTGGATCATGGATTGCTGCTACAAATGCCTTACCCCCTTATGATTTTTCCCTCCCCCTCCCAATGCGGATCCTGGCTGCTGGCTTTTGCGGCCCTCTTTCTTTGCAGTTGCTCCAGCATCGAGCCCCTGGTCGCCAAAAGTACGGTGCCCAAAGGCTGGTGGCACGGCGACGGAGTATCGGGAAAAGCTCGAATCGTCATTGACCTCAGCCAACAGCAGATCCGTTATTTCAAAGGTGGACAGCTCGTGGGTGCATCTCCCATTTCATCAGGACGTGAAAGCCACTCGACGCCGCCCGGCACCTACCATATCGTCGAGAAAGACGCCGATCACCGTTCCTCACTGTATGGTGCCTACTGCGATTCCGACCGCCAAATCGTGGTGGCGGATGTGGATGTAAACAAGGACGAGCGCCCACCCGGGACTCAGTTCATAGGTGCTAGTATGCCATTTTTTATGCGCATCAATGGTGGCGTAGGCATGCATGAGGGCTATCTGCCCGGCTATCCCGCCTCCCACGGTTGCATCCGCCTCCCGGCGGAAATGGCTGAAATCTTTTATCATGCCACGCCTCAAGGAACCGCTGTGGAAATTGTCGGTAATGCGTCCGAGGCAATCACACATACTTCTCCACCGGTGCTGACCCCGCCCGCCCCTGCTCCGGCAAAACACTTGGTGGCAGCGCATTCTACCGGCAATGCCTCGTCCCCGGTTCTCATTCCCACTCGCAAAAGCGTAAACGGCTGGTTCCTGGCGCGGGAGGCCCAGAAAAAGAAGGCCCAGCCGGTATTTGGTGCCACTCAATACCTGCAAGAATAGCTGCCCAAGCCGACGCATGACGTCGCATCGGGAAGAATTGCGACTTGGTCAAAGGCTATCCGCTACAGCGGATGGGCATAACGCCCCATTTGTCTAGATTTTTCTCAGTTTTTCTCGAAAAAATTGAATAGTGGCATGTAGGGAGAGTCAAACATACCGAGAAAGGCAAAATCAATCCCCAACTGTTATGAAAACCTTATTAGCTCTTATCGTCGGTCTCTGCTTGATGACCGGTACCGCAAGCGCCCGTGACCACCACTACAGACACCATCATGGAGGCTACGTGCGTCACTACTCGGGCGTTTCCATTGGGCCAAGCTTCGGCTTGAGCTTCGGCTCAGCCTACGCCTCGCCCTATTACGCTGATCCATATTATTATGGCAGGCCAGTGTATTCGTCCTACTACGCGCCCTATTACGGCCCGAGCGTCTACGTCTCCGGTAGCAGGTACTATGGACGCAGCTACTATGGCAGAGGACATCATTACTCGTCCCATCACCACCACCATCGGTAAGGTGAACCGTGGCAATGTCAGCGCCGAGTGCTGACAACAGATCCGGCGGGAGGCCAGAACGCTTAAGCGCGAGGCCTCCCGCCCTTTTTTTGCTCAGATCAGTGGTTTAATTGAGCCCATTCTATCGCGCCGACTAGATCCCCTCGATTGTCCACACGCACTTTAGCGATCCAGGCATCGTAGCCCATCGTCATAGCACGAGACACTGCCCTCCCGCGTTCCAATATGGTCGCGTCGGGAACGGGCGCAGGCACGAGCGCGGATTTCACAAGGACGATCATGTTTCGTCCTCGCCGACTGCTTCGATGTCCGTCACCCCCTTATGGGGTTTGCTGGCGTGGCAGTGATAACCGGTGCCGCAAAGCCATGCTTCTACATGCTTTTCACCGGATTCCGCAATGTCTGCTGGCGTCATCATACTGGGAAGTAAATTGGAATGAAACGCACGCAGGCGCCCGCCGGCACCTAACGGATGCTTGACAGACGGATGTGGCAATTCCGGGTTCTAGCGAAATATCTTTCCGCTGGCAATGCCCAATTTTCGCTGCGCGGGTTTCGCCGTTGACGCGCCGCATTCTTCTAGCCAGAGGAAGGTCTCATGGCGCTCGACACACTTTCATTACTCCGCTCGGGCAAAATGGCCGGAGCCAAGCGCTTGGATCTGAGTGAAAATCTCGCCGGATTTCCCAGAGAAATCTTTGAACTCGCCGATTCGCTGGAGGTGCTAAATCTTTCCAAAAACCAGCTTTCATCACTCCCCTCAGATTTCTCGCTGCTGACCAAGTTGCGTATCCTATTCTGCTCAGAGAATAACTTCCGCCATCTCCCCGCGGTGCTGGGTGAGTGCCCGGACTTGAGTATGATCGGTTTCAAATCGAACCAGATTGAAACAATCGAAGAAGGGGCTCTGCCATCACAATTGCGCTGGCTCATTCTCACCGACAACCGGATCAAGAGATTGCCAGCTTCCATTGGTGGCTGCCGAAGACTGCAGAAGCTCATGCTTTCCGGCAACCAGCTTGAGCAGCTTCCTGAGGCTATGTCTTCCTGTATGAGTCTGGAACTCATCCGGCTCGCCGCCAATCGCTTCTCGTCCTTGCCGCAATGGCTACTGGAACTGCCCAAGCTTGCGTGGCTGGCCATCGCAGGAAACCCCATCTGTGCAACGCTCGCCCACACCTCTACAGAAGAGACCTTTGATTGGTCTAACATCGAGCTACAGGCAAAGATTGGCGAAGGCGCCTCAGGTATCGTTCATCGTGCCAGATGGCAGGGTGGCGGCGGAGACCGGCCTGTGGCTGTGAAGGTCTTCAAAGGGGCGATGACCAGTGATGGCTTGCCATCCAGTGAACTGGCAGCGAGCCTTACCGTAGGCCGCCACGAAAATCTCATGGAAGTCCTAGGGGAGATTTCAGATCATCCTGAAGGTGCTCCAGGCCTGGTCATGCCTCTGATCGATCCTGCCTTCAGCCCGCTCGCAGGTCCACCCAGTTTTGATTCGTGTACCCGGGATGTATACGCCGAAGAATTGACGTTTTCCCTCCCTGTTCTTTCTTGCCTGGCAAAGGGCGTCGTCTCAGCGGCCAGACATCTCCATGCGCGCAACATCACCCACAGCGATCTTTACGCTCACAACATTCTGTGGAATAATAACGGCGATTGCCTGTTAGGTGATTTCGGGGCTGCATGCGGCTATCCTGGTACTCTTTCCCCAGCCTTGGAACGTATCGAGGTGCGGGCCTTCGGCTATTTGCTGGAGGAGCTTTTGCTACGCTGTGCATCCGATGTCCCCTCCGAGCATGCCCTTTGGGCTTTGCAGAGGCGTTGCATAGCGCCACGCGTGGCGGATCGTCCTTTGTTCGTCCAGATTGAGGAAGAGCTCAGCGCCTGTCTTCCTCTGGAGCAGCGGCTGCATCCGGCTGATTTTTGACCGGCACAAAGAACTCACGCCGCAGCTTGCTGAAGACAATCTCTGACGTGCCAAACTTTGGAGTCAGACGGCGTTTTCCCGTCGAATACAAGACATACATCTCATCGTTGTAGGCACAGATGAAGGGCGTGTTCACGGCATTGTAGTCCACTATCGGGAAAGCCAGGCTGTAGCGTGAATACGAGCGATCAATCATCACCACATCACAGCGGTTACGTGTCGTCGCCTCACCCCCCATTTGCATGGTAGGGGCCGTGAACATCGCCACTATGCCGATAGGTTTGCCGAAATCACAGGTCGCCGGTCGCCCCACACCAAATCCCCACTTTGTTAAAGGCTTGCCGAAGGTGTACAAGTCCTGCTTCGACGCCTTGCTCATCACATAACCATGGGCGGGCGTATTGGACCGCAGGTGCAGGTAGATGTTCTTCGAATCCTGCGTCATCGCCGGTTCGGCCAGGATCTTGACGGATGCCTCATCTCCGGAAAGCAGTTTCGGATCGGGGGCACCAAGCAATTCCCAAGTCGCGCCCTCGTCCCGGCTGCGCATGAGTACATTAGTGAGTAGCAACGTCTTGCCGTTGGCCGAATTCTTGATTTGCACCGTGCTGTACAGTGCCCCATCGAACGGCACCATGTCACAGGCGAGGCTGATGCCCTTGGAGAAGTTGGCACCGGCGCCTGGACCAAAAAGAAAGTCCAAGTGGCTTTGCACCGTAGGCTGCGCCAAATCTGCAGTCTCCGGCTTCTTGGACACCGTGCATCTTGCCTGCTGCAAGCCAGACAGCATGCCGGTCGTCACATCCAGATCTTTATACAAAACGCGAAACGCCGCTGCGGTATCGGATACGATCCTTGACGAGAAAAATATCCTCACTGTTTTGTCTGCTATCACGTGGAGAATGGGGCCTGAGACAAAGGTATTCGCGAGGGTAATGCCATTGGAACTCTCGCCCGGTCCGCAAACATCCAGCCATCTAGCAGTGGCCGTTGGGTTCAAAATGTTAAAAATAGCCAACCTCACAATCTGCCCCGCCGTGTTCTCCTTCGTGCTCACTTCACTGCATTGATAAGCCGCGTAGCCCGTTCCCTTGACGATTCGCAACGTGGACTGATGCGCTTAAAGCTCAGTGGTGTACTTGCTCACGATCTGGGACTGATCGACGAACGACCGGGCGGATATTTCTCCATTGGGCAGTTTGGCCGCTTCCTGCGCAAAGGAATGATTCAATGCAAGAATGCACACCATCGCCACAGCCCATCGGCAGAAGTGACTTTTTGGCAGCAGACGGCAGGTAGCTTGTGAGAACATTCGGCCATTGTATAGCTTCAGACTTTACAGCGTCTTGCTAAAAATGTGGAACGACGTTGCAGCTCCTTTAATTCCCTCCATGACTGTTGACGCGCTATGCATCGGCCAAGCCACGTACGACGTGAGCTTGTTTGTGGACGAGCATCCCGAGGAGAACAGCAAGCATGAGACGCATGAATCCTTCGAATCTGGCGGAGGACCTGCGGCGAACGCCGCCGTTTTGCTCTCGCGATGGGGATTGCGTTGCGCCTTTGCCGGACTGGTGGGCGACGACGTTTACGGCCGTCGTATCCGCGATGAGTTCATCGAAGCAGGCACCGATGTGTCCCTATTGGAACTTCGCACCGGCCATCCCTCACCACTATCGATGATCCTGGTGAGCCGCCACAATGGCAGCCGGACCCTTGTAAATCGAAAGGGCGAAGGTGCCGCGTTGCAGCTTACTGCAGAAACCCTCAAACCATATTCCCCTCGCCTGCTATTATTCGATGGCCATGAGTTGGAAGCTTCCCTTCTCGCCCTTTCGCTGTTTCCCGATGCAGTGTCGATTCTCGATGCCGGATCATGGCGGGAAGGCACCGCTCAACTTGCATGTAAAGTGCGCTATCTTGCTGCGTCCGAACGTTTCGCCAAACAAGCCACAGGCATCGCGAGTCTTCTCGAAGAATCCCATCAGCGCTTATGCTTGAGCACCCTGCGGAATAAGTTCCGTGCTACCACCATTGTCACCCTCGGAGAGCGAGGACTTATTTATGATGACGGCAGCGGCTTTGTTCATTTGCCAGCCTTCGCAGTGAAGGCGGTCGATACCACCGCTGCCGGTGATATTTTCCACGGTGCCCTCGCTTATGCCCTCATAGAAGCGATGCCGCTGCCTCAGGCTCTACGCCTGTCCTCCATGACTGCGGCACTGTCAGTGGAGAAGCCTGGAGGACGTGCTTCTATTCCCGCACTGACTACCGTTGAGAAAAGTCTTTGATGATGCCGTCGATGTGGCACTGACGGTCAAGATTTGTGATGGCCTGCCATTGCCTCAATTGCGCTTCAATACTTGCTGCCGCCTTCTGTGTCACGAAGCCTGATCTCTCGGGCGTGTAATGCACATCCATGGGCCGCCGCATGGCTTTCAGATGCGGTGTGATGGCAAGAAGGACGTGAGGACAACGACTCAGCTTGCACTCCGCCGCTGCCTAACAGCTTCAAACAGCATAGCAGCTCCTGCGGCTGCTACATTAAGGGATTCCACGCCGCCGTGGAGAGGTATCCGGACATGATAACGGCACTGGGCCATGAGCTCGGGACTTACGCCACGGGCTTCATTGCCTAGCAGGAGCAGCGTGGGCTTGCGCCAGTCGTAGTCGTAATGATCGAGTTTGGCTTCACCTGTGGCAACGACGGGGATGAGGCCGTATTGCGTGCAAGCTTCGAGCATTTCCACATCGGTTGCGTTAACAATGGGCAGGCGAAAAGCGGAGCCCATCGAACTGCGCAACGCCTTGGGGCTGAAGGCATCCGCAGCTCCGGGCAAGGAAATCAAGCCGCTGGCACCGGCGGCTTCAGCAGTGCGCACAAGCGTGCCGAAGTTGCCTGGGTCCTGCCCACGATCGAGTGCGACAATCAGTGGGGCTTCACCACTGAACATGTCCGCGAGCTTGCTCACCGGACGACGGGCAATGAGGATGATACCTTGAGTATTTACCGTGTCGGCCAATTCACGCATCAGGTCATCATCAATGGGATACAGAGCGGTGGTGAGCCCGCCGAGCAGGGCCTGTGTGCGCGAAGTGGGCTCGACCTGATGGAAGCAGGCTTCGATCACCAGGCCTGAGCGCACGCACTCCTCGGCAAGACGCTCACCTTCCACGAAGATAAGGCCGTCTTCACGGCCTTCGCGCACACGGCGGGCATGCTTGAACTTCTTGTTGGCCGAGCTGGTGATCGTCATACAGCCGCGGTTAGTGACTCATTGTACAGCCAGGAGCGACTTCCTTGAAGAAGTCCTTCCCCTTGTCATCCACCAGGATGAAGGCAGGGAAGTTTTCGACTTCAATCTTCCAGATCGCTTCCATGCCGAGCTCCGGGAATTCAACGACTTCGACCTTCTTGATGTTCTCCTTAGCAAGGATGGCGGCCGGGCCGCCGATGCTGCCGAGATAGAAGCCACCGTGCTTCTTGCAAGCATCCGTCACCTGCTGCCCACGGTTGCCCTTGGCGATCATGACCATGCTGCCGCCGTGGCTTTGGAGGAGTTCCACATAACCATCCATGCGGCCTGCGGTGGTGGGACCAAAAGAACCGCTGGGCATGCCTGCGGGAGTCTTTGCAGGGCCCGCGTAATACACTGGATGCGCCTTAAAGTACTCGGGCAGTTCCTGGCCAGCATCGAGGCGCTCCTTGAGCTTCGCATGAGCGATGTCGCGGGCGACAATGATGGGTCCGCTAAGCAGGAGACGGGTAGTGACAGGATATTGGCTGAGGTCCGCTCGGATATCCGCCATCGGCTTGTTAAGGTCGATGCGAACGGCGCTGGTGTCTTCGCGATGGCGCAGCGCTTCCGGGATGTATTGCAGCGGGTTGGTTTCAAGCTGCTCGATGAAGACGCCGTCTTTGGTGATCTTGCCCTTGGCCTGACGGTCCGCAGAACAGGAAACGCCAATGCCTACAGGCAGAGAAGCGCCGTGACGTGGCAGACGGATCACTCGCACATCGAGTGCAAAGTACTTGCCGCCGAACTGCGCGCCTAGGCCGCAGGTGCGTGCAGCCTCCAGCATCTGTGCTTCTAGTTCCACATCTCGGAAGGCGCGGCCATGCGCATTGCCCGTCGTAGGCAGGGAGTCGAGGTACTTCGTGCTAGCCATCTTTACCACCTTCATCGTGTGCTCGGCGGAAAGACCGCCGATGACGAAGATGAGATGGTACGGCGGGCAGGCGGCAGTGCCCAGGGTGAGCATCTTCTTGGTGAGAAATTCGACGATGCTCTGGGGGTTCAAGACTGCGCGCGTCTCTTGATACAGAAACGATTTGTTAGCCGAGCCGCCGCCCTTGGCGATGAAGAGGAACTTGTACTCGTCGCCGTCCGTCGCGGCAATGTCGAGCTGTGCTGGCAGGTTGGTGCCGGTGTTCTTTTCGTTGAACATGTCCAGCGCGGCATTCTGCGAGTAGCGCAGATTGTTCTCGGTGTAGGCGTGATACACGCCTTTGGAAAGCGCCGCCTCGTCGCCACCGCCGGTCCAGACTTGCTGGCCCTTTTTTCCCATAATAATAGCGGTGCCAGTGTCCTGGCAGAAAGGCAGTAAACCGGCGGAAGAGACGTCAGCATTCTTGAGCATGGTGAGCGCCACCATGCGGTCGTTCTCGCTTGCCTCTGAGTCATCAAGAATGGCCGCCACCTGCTTAAGGTGCTTGGGGCGGAGGAAGAAATTGATGTCGTGGAAGGCCTGGTTGGCCAGCAGCGTCAAGGCTTCGGGTTCCACACAGAGCACCGGCTTGTCGTTGAACTGCTGCACCTTGACATGCTCCTTGGTGAGCTGGCGATATTGGGTGTCGTCGTGGTGGTCG
Source organism: Verrucomicrobiaceae bacterium (assembly GCA_028293175.1). Lineage (GTDB taxonomy): Bacteria > Verrucomicrobiota > Verrucomicrobiia > Verrucomicrobiales > Verrucomicrobiaceae > CAINXC01. The sequence goes on from JAQGPI010000414.1 coordinate 9,524, forward strand.
AGTTCAAAGAGCTCCTGGTAGTGGAAATCGGGCGTGGGCATGTGAATTGGCTTCTAGAGGAGGATGAAAACCGAGATCGATGGCATGAGCAAGCTCAATGGGCCTTTGGCTCGGTCTTCTGAGCTTTGGCGCGCTCAATGGCCTGCTGCAATTCTGGAGAGCTCACGGCGATGGAAATATAAGCCACCAGCGCTATTAGGATGAGCAGCAGCAGCGTCATGATGTAGGGGCCGGGGCGGTTGGGCAGTTTCATAGCTTTGACAATTGTTACGCGGCGCAGGCTACCACCGGCGAACTGCCAAAAGGCACCAGCGGCATCGGTTCGCCGTGATCCAAATACTCTGTGCACAAAGCAAACAGGCCCGCACGAGTAGTGGCGCGGCGCATGCCGTGGAGAAACTGGCCGGTCGGCTCGACGCCTACGCCAATGAAGTTGAGGTATTTCTTCAGCTTGTTCACCTGGCTATGCTCAGGGCCTGGTTCGGTCACGGTCTCATAGAGGTCGTGCAGGTAAGCCAGCACTTGGCGGCCCGTAGGCATCACAACAGGCTCACCTTTGTTGTGGGCTCGGATCTGATCAAAGAGCCATGGATTACGAATCGCTCCGCGCCCGATCATGAGGCCACGCACCTTCGTTTCTTTGACGAGGCGCGCCGCGTCTTCAGCGCTGGCGATGTTGCCATTTGCCAGCACTGGGCAGTTCATGAAAGCGGCGGCGTGGCCGATCAAATCATAGCGCACGCCGTCGCGATACATTTGCAGCACCGTCCGGCCATGCACGGTAAGCAGATCAATATGGTGGCGGGCGAAGGTCGGCAGCAACTCATCAAAGACGCGCTCGTCGTCAAAGCCAATACGAGTTTTGACGGTGAAGCGAATGGTGACAGCTTCACGCAACGCGCCCAGGATGCGATCGATGCGCTCGGGCTCGCGTAAGAGCCCGCCGCCAGCGCATTTCTTGTAAACCACGGGTGCCGGGCAGCCAAGATTAAGGTCGATAGCTGCCACAGGATGCTGCATCAATTCTTTTGCACTGCGCACCAACGAGGGGATGTCGTTGCCAATCATTTGAGCGATTACCGGACGGCCCGTGGGGTTCTCATCCACCGAGCGCAGAATGGGCTTCTCCAGGCAGGAATCGGGGTGAACGCGAAAGTACTCGGTATAATAGAGGTCGGCGCCGCCGTAGCGCGTCATCAGCTTCATGAACGGCAGGTCCGTGACATCCTGCATTGGCGCGAGCGCGAGGATCGGCCCGGCGCGCGTGAGGAGTTCGGTCAATTGTTCGGTCGGAAGCATGAAGCGAAGGGCACAGAGCGTAAACTGGAGCCCGGCGCAAGTGCGATACGCTTGCGCGCCCGACTCTGCTCTGGATTCTGCCTCGCCATGACCTTCGTCCGATTTCTAGCTCTTCCGTTGCTCACGCTTGCCCTGCAACTCCATGCTGTCACGGCAAACGATATCCCGCTTGCCAAGGCCGTTGAATGCACGCCTCGCGCCGGGTTGCCGAATTTCTATGCGAAACTGGGAGCTGGCAAAGAGGTCAACATTGGCTACCTCGGCGGGTCCATCACGGCGCAAGAAGGCTGGCGGCCCAAGACGCTGAAAATGTTTCAGGAGGCCTATCCTAAGGCCAAGATCAGCCAGATCAATGCAGCCATCGGCGGCACTGGATCAGATTTGGGCGTGTTTCGCGTGAAGCAGGACGTGCTAGACCATAAGCCCGATTTGATGTTCATCGAGTTTGCCGTGAACGACGGCGGAGCGCCACCGGAGCAGATCTACATGTGCATGGAAGGCATTGTGCGCCAGACCTGGAAAACTCTGCCGGATTGCGACATCTGCTTCGTTTACACGCTCACGGAGGGGCTTGCGAAGTCCATGGTCGGCGGTGAGTTCCAACGCTCCGCAAGCGCCATGGAAAAAATCGCCGATCACTATGGCATCCCCACCATCCATATGGCCATGGAGGTGGCCAAACTGGCGAAGGAAGGCAAGTTGATTTGGAAGGGCGACTTGCCCAAGACCGATGAAGAAAAGAAAGCGCTGGGCGACAAGATCGTCTTTGCCAAGGACGGCACGCATCCCTATCCGGAAACCGGCCACGAGTTCTACCTTGCCGCCATCAAGCGCTCCATCCCTGTGGTTCACGCGGCTGGCACCAAAGTTGGTCCTCATGCTCTTGGAGCCCCGTTCATTGCTGGCAATTACGAACAGGCCAAGATGGTGCCAATCACGGAGGCAACCATGTCCGCCGGTTTCACCGCTCTCGATCCCAAGACCGACAGCATTGCCAAGGGCTTCGCCAACCGCCTGCCGCATCTTTACAGGGCCGACAAGGGGGGCGAGACGCTCACCTTCAAATTCAAAGGCACCCGCGCTTCCATTTATGATCTCGTAGGCCCGAACTGCGGTCAGGTGATCGTTACCCTGGATGACCAGAAGCCCAGGACCATCGCCCGCTTCGATCCCTACTGCACGTACCACCGTCTATCCGCACTGGTCATTGGCAGCTATCTTCCAGATACAGTGCACACGGTGAAAATTGAGATTCATCCCGACCAACCTGACAAAGCCAAGATTCTCGCCGTGAACAAGAACACCATCGATAATCCGAAACGCTACGATGGCACCGCTTGGTATGCAGGTGCGATCATGTTGGTGGGCGAGATGGTGAAATAAGGATT
>JAQGPI010000440.1 GCA_028293175.1 Verrucomicrobiaceae bacterium
CGCACCGTAACGAGCGTTCACAAGTTCGTCTTCCCAGCCTGGGAACGCTTGTTCTAAGCCTCTGCGACAATCTACAATCCTGTCCAAGTAGTTACTGGAGATGCCGTAATGAGACGGATCGTGATCGCTGATAAGATAGAGAGGCTCCATCAATTTCGAGTGAGCGCTCACGGCTCCGACTTGTGCGAGGGTATCGCGGCTGTGCGCCAGTTCCGCCCGGATGGCCTCTGGCACGGGTGGGGACTGCCACTTTGGCACGGGGACGTCGTTGCGACTCATGGCCTGCTTTAGCTCGATCAATCCCTTGCCGCTGTTCGCCTGCATAGGAATGACGGGAACGCCAAGGATGGCGGCAAATCTCTCGACGTTGATGCGCCAGTGCTTGTCCTCCGCCACATCCATCATGTTCAGCACCACGATGGTGGGCAGGCACAGCTCAAGCACCTGGGTCACAAGGTAGAGATTGCGTTCTATGTTGGCCGCATCCACCACGCAGATCACACGGTCGGGCCGTGGTGTATCGGCACGGCGGCCCAAAAGCACATCACGCAGTACAGCCTCATCAGGCGAACGTGCGTTCAGGCTGTAGGCTCCAGGCAAATCGATCAACTGTAGGCGCTTGCCATGCTGGGAAATGCATTCCCCGATCTTCTTTTCCACCGTCACGCCGGGATAGTTCGCCACTTTTTGACGCAGGCCGGTGAGAGCGTTGAAGACGGTCGTCTTGCCAGAGTTCGGATTGCCGATCAAAGCGAACAGCGGCTCTGTTGAAAAGCCCTGCGCCGCTCCGATGTTCGTCTCGCGTTTGCTCATGCGGATGCCGCCAGTTCAATGAACGCGGCTTCATGGTTGCGCATGGCCAGTCGTGAGCCATGCACGCTGATCTCAATAGGCTCACCCAGCGGCGCACGGCGTATAATAGTGACCCGTGTGCCGGGCACCAATCCCATTTCACGCAACCTCGTCAACGCAGCTCTTCCCGAGGGAATATGTGCGATGACGCCGCTCTGCCCGGCGGGAAGTTCTGACAGTTTGATGGAGCGATCCATTGATGTGGTGGAGTCTATTGAGAACGTGTCGCAACTCAACCCTTTTTCAGACTGCGTCTCATTTTCTGCAAGCTCCGGCAGCCACCTATTAGGGCCGGTGAGTGAGACGCTTTACTGCCTCGGCGGGAATCTCCACCATTTTCAAACGACTGCTCCCACCACGCACGAGCGTTACTTGGTTTTTCCCGCAGTGGAGAACCTCGACCAGAAACCTCAAAAGTTCTTCATTCGCTGCCCCTTCCACTGGTGCCGCATGGAGCTTGACCAGCAGTACAGGGCGGCCCTTTTCATCCATCGTCCAGCCCGTGAACTCGGTTTTCCGGGCATTAGGAGAGACGCCGCAGGTAAGGGGAATGGTAGCGGAAGGAGCGGACATTAAAGAGGGTGACCTTGCCACTCTTGTGACAAGTCATCCACAGCTCATATCACAAGAGATAACGTATGAGGCTTGAACTGCAGGTACCACAGCAGCTTCTGTTATCACCCGAAGGATTGTGCAGCGTGTCTTACTTGGTCATAAAAAGGGGTGGATTCCCAGATGAGCGGTTGTTAACACAGAGTTTGATGGCAACCGAAATGTTATGCAGCCGCAAGCAACGGCATCTGCGAACGTATCCTGTCACGCTTCCCATCACAACGACATGAAACTCCTCCTCTCCGCCGCTGCAGTCTTTGCTTTCACCGCTTGTGGTACCCCATCCCACCAGCTTTTGTATGCACCGCCAGCGCAGCCTGCCTCAGCGGTGGCCCGCCTTTGGGTGGACCAGCAAGCACCGCTCCATGTGGCTGCGGTGGACGGCAGACAGGTGGATGTATCGCTGTTGCACCCCGCTGTCGTCGACGTCCTTCCGGGCAGCCACAACGTCACAATCCGCTCCAATGCCGGAGGCCAGGCCTCGGCCATATGGCTGGCCAAAGCAGGAGTAACTTACGATGCCGCCACCACGCAGGAGCAAAAAGGCCCTGGCAGCATCACTTATGGCAAGCCGGTCGTTGCTCCCGCATCAGCGGAGGTGATTAACAAGCTTAGGGCTACGTTCCCTTAAGGTGCGCGTCCAAACACCGTTCTCGAAGGTGACCACCGGCGTACCCGTCAACGATGTTGGATACCATGGCCGATTTTCGCTTGAGGCTAGAAATTGAAACTAAAGCCCGGTTAGGGTAAGCAATGCTCAGAATGCATTCGTAAGCGAGCGGTCTTCCCAATGATGATAGGTGTGCCCAACCACAAAATGTCGCGCATCGCAATTGCCCACTTTGTGCAGCAATGCCATCAATGAAGGGAGCGCCTCCAAGCCAATACAATGTCGCCGATCTGGTCGATCTGGTCCCATTTTCAGCTTGAAGCGCGCTGCGCTCATTAAGGGTCGTAGATTACGCGTCAGCCTCCTTCAAATAAGCACCGACAACGTCAGGCAAATGGTCATCGAACCAGTCAGCCATGGCCTGCTCTTCCCCGATGATCTTGGTGCACATCTCGGTTACGGCGGGAAGCTGCAGCCTTGCCCCTGCGGTGAGGAGCGCAGTATAACAAGCGATCTCAAAATGCTCGGAGGCATAGCCAGCAAGGACGTCCTTGACCCGCTCGTCCTTGGCAAACGAGGTCCCAAGGCCCTTCACCATCTCCATTCCTTCGGCCAGGGTCGTCTTGAGGGTCGAAGTGTCCGCCCCAAGCTGTTCCAGGCACGCCTTGACGTCTTCCGCGTGCCCCGTCGTTTCCTCCTTGTGTTGCCGCGCGCGCTCACGGAATTCCGGCAGAGCGTCCTCAGTATCAGCCATCTTTTGCAGCGTTACTTCCAGACCTCTTTCCATCGCGTACGCATCGCGGAGCCATTCGATAAGTTCTTCTTTTGTGTTCATTTTTTTATAGGGTGCAAGCGCCCGTGACGGGCAGGTTTCTATAGATATTCTCCGGCGCCTGATCCATTAGCCGGGCGCACTTGAGCATCGCCAGCGAAAGGGTTTGCACATGTCAGGAACTACCCCGAAAGCAATCTCAGGGGGAAAGACGAGATCGAAACGTTGCATTACCGCACCTGTTCCCTCGTGCCTGGCGATGGATAACTTAGTTTGTTTTTAAAGCGTCCACCTTGCCTGTATCGCGCGATCTCGGTCGCTATGGATACTTCTCCACCATTCCTTATTGGAAACAAGGTTATAAGAAAAAGCGACCCCGAGTGTATCATGGGAGTTCGGGGTGTTTGCCCCCTCCTGGATACCGACTTGAACTCCGAAACGCAACGCCAGCGTTATATCGTGGAGTATCGGGATCGAGCCGGTAATTTGCACGTGGAAAATTTAGCGCAGGATGAACTGGATCTCGTACCGGAGAGCAAGTGGGATGAACATAAGCAGGAAGTGCCTGCCGTTGCCAATGCGGACGGTTGATAGGCGTTGCAAGTTATCGTGGTTCCGTTGGATCCCGTAGGTATGCCTTCGGATTTTGGAAGCATCCTCAATGCGTGGATCATGGGCAACCAATACAGGCATTGCTGGTGAATAATTAAGGCCATCTTTGTTGCAGACTGTCGGCTCCAAACAAAGGAAACACACGCGCACTCTTATCAGCTTAGTCGATGCTTCGACACCTGGGCTGAACAAATGTCCTTAGCTTCCAACTTGGGATGCGGAGTTAGAAAGTCATATGAAACCATCCGCAGCGCCAGCCATCCAACATAACAAAGGGAAAAGCCTCCGGGTGCTTGTAATCGATGCCCACCCCCGCCAGGATAGCCTCTGCCATGCGCTTGCCAACGCCTTCACCGTTGGTGCCAGCAGTGAGGGCTACGAAGTGCGGAGGATCATGTTGAGTGAACTTCAGTTTGATTTGACTGAACGACGGCAGAG
>JAQGPI010000450.1 GCA_028293175.1 Verrucomicrobiaceae bacterium
CAAGCAGCACCTTTTCCACAAACTGCTTCAGCGCGGCGGCATCGCCGGTGTAGTCGATCTTGTAGCAGACATGCTCGCGATACTTGAGATCCAGCGTCAGGGGGGCGTAGAGCAGCTTGTGGCAGTCGCTCTGGGTCTCAAATTTTCCGACGATTTCGAAGATGGCTTGCATGAGGCGGTGCTTCTGGATGCGTCAGGATTGGCGGGGCTGCAAGCGGGAGTTGACTAGCTCTCATCGCCAGACACCACACGCGGCCTGATGTTAGGGTGCTCTTGTTGAAACATCTCGGTTTCCAATTTTGCCAACTCATCAGAGCAGGCTTTTCCGAGAAGCTTTGACAATTGCATCTGGGACAGGCTCTCATTGAAGAGTTTATCGGCTTCATACGTGGGCATTGCAGTATGACCGCCCGCGAAAGCTTTGGCGCGGCTTTCGGCCCATCGAAGCTCTCGATCACGAACAAGCGTCAAAATGTCATCCCGAACGCCACGGTCGATCTTCCAGGAATCAAATAAGGATTGGTATTGTGGATTTCGTAGTTTTAAAACCCGATCCACCGTTGATGCCCGATACTGGGGAGTCAAGAGAACAGCCAGTTTCTTGCCAGCTTCGTCATCGCGCCGAATGGCCTCTGCCGACTGCTGACGGCCCTCCTCAAAGCGTCTGCGCCGTTCCGTTTCTTTGTCATCATCTGCTTTGGGCGCTCCCCCGATCAGATGATCCATGGCCGATAGGGAGGCCTGTGCCACTGGCTTTGCCCCCGCAGAAGGCTGGGAGGGCCGATGATAAAACATCGCCATGGCGATCAAAGGAAGAAGCAAGAAAAACCAGGAGATGCGCCTCATGGTGCGAGTAGTTAACAAATATACGGCGCAAAGCCAAGCTATTATGTTAGGTACATTGCCGCGTTCAAAAACACGGCTTATTTCGCGGCCACGGCTTGCTTCCATTCCGCCGGCGCGCCGGGCAGGGTTTCCACCAGAATGCGGATGATATTGCGGCGCTCGCTGGCACTCAGGTAGGCGTAGCGTTGTTGCGGGTCCCTGCCTTGCAGGGCGTCCCAAAGCCCCTTGTACACCCTGGTCTTGAGCTGGGGCACGAGGTTGGCGAAGGTGAGGCTGTAGATCATGTAGCTGCAGCGGTGCTTGAAGAGGCGGTTGAGCAGTTGCAGGTCCTTGAGCGAGCGGCCGTCGGCGGTGTGCGGCGCATTCTTTTCAAACTGCTCCTGGAAGCCGCTGCTGCCTTCGATGCCTCCCTCGGGCAGGGCGGCTTCGTCCTTGAAAAGCAGGGCGTCCACCACGTCCTGCGCGCTGTGGTCGATCATGCGGCGGGCGGTATTCACCGGCTCATCGAGCACCGGCTCGCCAAGTTCTTTTTGCAGGCTTTTCTGCATGTGCATCGCCCGCATGGCCGTCTGGTTGGCCTTGGTGAGGATGTTTTGCATGCTGGTCTGATGCTCCAGCACCATCAGCGCCACGATGTCGCTGGTCTTGCGTGGGTAGGGCGAGGTATCGAAGAACTTGTCGAGCTTGGTGACATTCTGGCCGGGGGCGGTATCAAAGGTGACCTTATCGCCGTTTTCTTCGGCGGTGACGTTGCCTTTATGGACCAGCGTGCCGTGCTTGCCGGTCACGTACCACCCGCCCCAGCGATCTTCAAAAGGCGTGGTCGTATCCACTACCTTACTGCCCTGGCTGGTGAGGGGGTGGCCATCCGGGCTGGGCGTGACGGAACGAACCAGCACCCCCGGCACATCGGGTGAGAAGGGTCCGCCGTGACAGCTCATGCAGTTCTGATCACGAGTGAAACGGATGGGCTCAGCTTTGCCTACTGCGGGATCAGCCGTGTAAAAGATGGGGCCAAGCCGGGGATCAATTACGCTGACCTCAATGGCTCCGCCAAGGCAATAGCCCACATAGGCGTTGTCACCAAAGTACACCACCCGTGGCGTGGCAGGGCTGATGAGATTGTTCTGCTTGCTGGTCTTGCTGAAGACCATCACCTGCGAGGCTTCGGGGATGTGGAATTGCTTGAGCAGGCTATGCAGCACCGCCCAGTCATCCGTGCGGTCGAGCTTCACCTTGCCCTGCTCTTGGGCCTTTTCCAAGGCCTGGACTGCATCGTGCGGCGCGCTGGCGCTGTAGTTGATAGGCGCGTTCTCGTACTCGTTTTCGGCCTGCAAAGAAGTGCCGAGAACGCTCAAAAACAGCAGGCTGTAATGGGGAAGTTTCACGCGGCGGAAGGGGTAAGCAGGAGTTCCTGCATGCGCTGGTGGTCGGGCCCGGCGACGAGGTCGGCAAGGGTGTAGCGATCCAGGGTGTTGTAAAAGGCGAGGGCCGCCTCGCCGAGCACGCCTTTGAGACGGCACACGCCGTTCAAGGGGCAGGTATTGGTCTTGGGATCGAAGCACTCTACGACGGAGGTGGAATTCTCCGTGCGCCGCACCACCATGCCGATGCGGATATCATCCGCCTTCATGCCGAGACCAATGCCGCCGTTGCGACCGCGTTTGGTGCCGAGGTAGCCGAGTTTGGCGAGCTGATTGACCACCTTCACCAAGTGATGACGCGAGATGCCGTAGGCGGCCGCCACATCGCTCAGGGAAAAGGCCACGCCTTCCTTGAGCGCCGCGAACATGAGAACGCGAAGGGAATAATCCGTGAAGAGGCTGAGGCGCATGAGAGAATAACAGGTATGCCAAGGCGAATGTTGCATCAATTCTACAACAATGGTGCCCGTTTTTGCGCAGGCTGCGCCTTTGGGTGCAGAACGCCTCTGCCACGAATGGTATTTACGGAAATTATTTCTGAGTTGCTGATGATGAGGGAGATGGCATATTGTAGTTATGGTAATTCCATTGAGAGGAGGATTGTCGACACTTGCCCTTGGTCCGGTGGTAGCGGCGTTCTTTGCTCGGACCGGCATCGCGCGCATCGCCCGGCGGTGGCGGCCCTCGGATGCCTGCGTTCTCACTTTCCACGGCGTACGCGATGGCAGTGACGATGATCAACTGCTGGATCTGGACCAGCACGTCCACATTGCCCTTTTCAAGCAAGTCTGCGCCCACCTTGCTGCCAACTACACGGTGCTGCCGCTAGCCGAGATCGTGAAGGCGAGGGCCAGTGGCCGGTCACTGCCCGCCCAGACCGTCGCCATCACTTTTGACGACGGGTACGCCTCCAACCACGACCTTGCGTTTCCAGTACTGAAAGAGCATGGCCTGCCTGCCACCATCTTTGCCACGGCCGGCTATCTGGATGGCCGCATCAGCCTGTGGTTCCACCGCATTGAGATGGCGTTTGCCAGGACTCAGATGGTTCATTTGGATACAGTGATCCATGGCGAGACGTTGAAGTTTCCGTTGGGCAGCCGGGAAGAGCGCATCACCGCTCTGGGTGCCGTCACGGCGCAGCTCAAGAAGCTTCCCACCACGGACATGCTGGAAGGCCTTGCTGCCATCGAGAGCACCCTCGGCATGAGCCCCGCCATGGGCCCGCAACTCCCTCCTGCCCTGCGTCCCATGTCCTGGGATCAGGCAAGGGAGATGCAGGCCGGTGGACTGATCGAGTTTGGCGGCCACACCGATACTCATCCGATCCTAGCGCGTTGCACCGAAGCCCAGCAGGCGGAGGAGATTCGCGCGAGCCGGGAGCGACTTGCCGATGAACTCGGCGTGCAGCCGCAAACCTTTGCCTACACCAATGGCAAGGTCGGGGACTTCACTGCCACCACCCAACGCTTATTGAAGGAGGAAGGCTTCACCGCCGCCTTCACCATGCTGGAGAGCTTTCTTCTGCCCGGCGACGATCCCTTGATGCTTCCCCGCTACGGCTGCCCTTCGTCCTGTGACTTTCTTGAGGCGGTTGTCTCGGGAAGCATGGCCCGTTTTTTATCCCTTCGCAAAATTCTAGGCCTCGTTCGTGCGGCTTGAACACACCCCTTCCGATTCGGCTAAAGCCGAAGCCACTTTCTTTGGCACTACATGACTCTCCCCACTCCAACCCTGCGGCAGCGCAAAGTGCTGCACTTCATCACCGGCATCGGGGGCGGAGGTGCGGAGAATTTTCTGCGTGGGCTGGCGACGACCATGCGCGATTCGCGCTGGCAGACGGTGATCGTGGTAGTGCGCGTACGTCCGCATGAGACCTTTGCGAATGAACTCAGGACCCAGGGCTGCACTATTCATGACCTGAATGCCGATGCCTTGCTCAAGCCGCAGGTATGGATGACTTTGCGGCGGCTGATCCAGCAGGAGCGGCCGGATGTGGTGCAAACGTGGATGCATCATGCGGATTTCATCGGCGGCCTTGCCGCGTGGACCGCTGGCTATCGCAACATTGTCTGGGGCGTGCGAGCCATGGAAATGCACCGCAATCCGGGCGACAGCGATCTCAAGATAAGCCTGTTCCGAGGGGCGCTACGCTTTACCGCCCCTTGGTTGCCGAAGAAGATCATCAGCAACTCCACCGTCGCTATCAATGTCCACGTGACCATGGGCTACCCCAGGAGGAAATTCGTGTGGGTGCCCAATGGAGTAAATTCCGAGCGTTTCTCGCCGCGCCCTGAGGTGGGCCGTGAGACACGCGAATCGCTCAAAATTGCTGGCACCGCGCCTGTCGTGGGTTTCGTCGGTCGCTTTCATCCGGTGAAGGACCTTGCGCTGTTCTTTGAAGCAGCCGCCCTCCTGCAGGTCCAATACCCCGATCTGCATTTGCTGCTCGTTGGCGGAACGGAGGACGAACTCTATCCCGCCGCGCGCAAGGCCTTCGAGAAACTGCCAAGTCGCGATCAGGTGCGATTTGTGCCCTTTGGGTCAGGCACGGATCGCTACTACCCGGCCTTCACCTTGTTCTCGTTGTGCTCGGAATCCGAAGCCTTTCCAAATGTAGTGCTGGAAGCCATGGCGAGCGGGGTGCCCTGTGCGACAACAAACGCCGGCGACTGCGAAGCCATGCTGAAGGACCTGGGCGAAGTGGTGCAGGAGCGCACGGGCGGAGCCATGGCAGCCGCCTGGAGTCGCCTGCTAGCGCTTTCTGAAGCCGAACGCGCCGCGCTGGCTGTGAAGAGCCGTGACCGCGCCATCAATGAATACAGCCTGGAACGCGCTGCCCAGCGTTTCGAAGAGGTCTACGACTCCCTTTCCCCGTGAAGACACACCGCTCTATCGCCAGAGCCCTGCGCCTGACCAGCCTCGCCGGCCTGGCGGTGGTGTCGTATGGGGTGATGGCAGAGCAGCGCCCCGCCACCGCTCTGTGGGCCACCCATGCGATGGACAGAGTGATGCGTGAACGAGCACCTGAAACGGACTGGGTGCCACAACTGCACGCCGCACGCGGCGAATGGGAGGCGTTTCAAATGATCGTCTCCGGCGCGCCGGAAGATGTGCAGGGAGCCCTTGCCACCAGCGTCAGCCTGAAAGGCCCGAATGATTCGCTGATCCCCGCGCCTGTGTTGTTGCGCGAACATTATGTGGCGGTGACGGCTTCAAGCGAAGCATCACCTTTGCCCACCGGAGACTATCCCGATGCGCTGGTGCCGCAGAGCTTCCCCTGGCAAGAACTGCCCAAGCTGAACCGTGTCAATCAGCCGTTCTGGGTGGATGTGTATGTGCCGCCCGATGCGCATCCCGGCGACTACGAGGGTGCGGTTTCGGCCACGCTGACATCCGGTCAAAAGCTCTCGCTGACCTTCAAGGTGCACGTCTGGGATTTCAATCTGCCGCGAGTACCCGCCATGAAGTCATCCATCTTCATGGTGTGGCGGCGCATCGCCAAGATCCATGGCTTCAATCCCGATGCAGCCCGCGCTGAGCCTCGCCTTCAGCGCATTCTCAATGATTACTATGACATGTTGGTGGATAACCGGCTGAGCCCTCATGAGGTCTGGCAGACTTATCCGGATGCCGACAAACCAGTGAGCGAAAAGAGCTATGCGAACATTGAGCGCGCGCTTGTCGAGCATCTTCTCCAACGGCAAGCTGGCACCGTTGGCCTGCCCTTGTGGCCCACATGGCCCTTCTCCGATCCGCTGCGTACGGACCGTATTGCCGCCATGGACTACGTGGTGCGTTACTACCGCATCTGCGAAAAACTGGGCTGCGCGGACCGCCTTTACAAGATCTTCGGCGAGCTGGATGAACCTAACAACTTAAAGGCCTACAGTCAGGTACGCGAGTGGGGCCGCTTCTTCCATGAGATCCGTTCGCGCTACGGCGTGAAGGTGCCCCTCATGGTCACTGAGCAACCCACGCCGGAAGATGAAAGCTGGGGCTCGCTGGAGGATGCGGTGGATATCTGGGTGCCGCACGTGGGCGATGTGTGGAACGACATGGAAGCGCCCAAGGGGCCGCATGAGATTGCGAATCGCATCAAGGCCGGCCAACAAGTATGGACCTACACCGCACTGGTACAGACTCCCGATGCCTGGAAGAAACTGCACGGCCATCCCAAGAAGCTCGGCGCAGGCCAACCTCCGGTCTGGCTCACCGATTATCCGCCGATCAACTACCGCATCCTGGCCTGGCTGATGCCACGCCACCACATCACCGGCTTCACCTATTGGGACACCTCCTACTGGCGGCATGATGAGCACGACGTGTGGACCAATGCGGGCACCTATCCGCATGACAACGGCGAGGTATACAATGACGACGGCCTCCTCATCTATCCCGCTCATCTAGGCCGCCACGG
>JAQGPI010000227.1 GCA_028293175.1 Verrucomicrobiaceae bacterium
GTGATGATGCCGAGAGTGCCCTCGCTGCCGATGAACAGGTCCTTCATCGAATAGCCCGCCACATCCTTCACGCACTTGTTGCCCAGGAACACGCGCTCGCCATCGGCCAGCACCACCTCCATGCCCATCACGTAATCGCGTGTAACGCCGTACTTCAGCCCGCGGAGTCCGCCTGAGTTTTCCGCTACGTTGCCGCCGATGGTGCTGATTTTCATTGAGCCTGGATCAGGCGGGTAGAAGAGCCCGGCTGCTGCCGCCGCATCGTCGATCTCCTTGGTGATCACGCCGCATTGCACGCGCATGGTGAGGTTCTTCTCGTCGAGCTCCAGAATCTTGTCCATGCGCACGAGGCAGAGCACGAGGCAGCCGCTCAAAGGCACGCTGCCACCGCTCAATCCGGTGCCTGATCCGCGAGTGACCACCACAACGCTGGCGGCGCGCGCCAACTTCACGCATTCCGCCACTTCCTTGCCATCCTGCGGGAACACGACCGCACCGGGCATCTGCTTGAGCGCGGCGGTGCCGTCGAAACTATAGGGTATCAAGTCTTCCTGTGATGTAATAATGCGTCCGGCATCAACGACGGTGCGCAACTGGGCGAGGAATTCGGGAGTGACGATGTTCACGGAAGCTGTTTCTGGATGTGTTGAAGAAGATGGGCACAACCGTTTTCGACGATGTCGAGCACGTGTTCGAAGCCCTGCGCACCGCCATAGTACGGATCGGGCACCTCGGTTTCCTCGCGATCATGAGCGAACTCACAAAAGAGTTTCACCTTGTGCATTTTGTCACCGGCGGCGTTGAAGGGACGGATCTCGCGCCGGTTCTGCTGGTCCATGATGAGGATCAGGTCGAACTCGTCAAAGTCGGTCTCCCGCACCTGCCTTGCGACGTGATCCAGGGCATAGCCCCGGGTGGCGGCATGCTTGCGCATGCGGTGATCCGCCCCATTGCCCGCATGCCAGCCGCCCGTGCCTGCAGAGTCGATGATGATGCGTTCATGCAACCCTGACCTTTGCACGAGATGGCGCATGACGCTGTCTGCCGTGGGCGAGCGGCAGATGTTGCCCATGCACACAAACAGCAGCTTGAAGGAAGAAGGCTCGGCGGTCATCAGTTGCTACCCTTTATAGAAGGGGTAAGGCCAACTGACAACGATGGACTCCGGTCAGCAGCCTTCCAGGCAGACGACCGCATGGGCTTCCAGCTTGTAGGTGCCGCTGACGATCTGCTCGCTTTTCGCAAAGCCATCGTTCGTGGCGGTATCGAAGAGCGTCTTCCACCGGCCTTTCGGCAGCACAAATGGAGCCGCGTGCGCGTCGTTGTTGAAAAGGATCACCAGGCGCGCGCCGTCGCCTGAGAGCATGGCACCCAACAGCGTGCGCCGGTGCTGGTACCATTCCGTGCGGGACATGTTTCCGCCGTTTTCGCTGAGCCAGGTAATGTCGTGCTCCTGAGTTACGGGGTCGGCGTGACCATCAAAGAACGTCTTGCGCCGCAGGACCGGGAAGCGTGTGCGCAAGGCTGCAAGCTGCTGGGTGAAAACCAGGAAGCGGTTGCTGATGGTGGCGGGCGTCCAGTCGATCCAGGACAACTCATTGTCCTGGCAGTACGCATTGTTATTGCCCTTCTGAGTGCGGGCGCGTTCGTCGCCGGAAGTGATGAACGGCACGCCTTGCGCCAGGAACATCGTGGCCATCATGTTGCGACGATGGCGCTCGCGCAGAACATTGATCCGCGCATCGTTGGTCTCGCCTTCCACACCGTGATTGATGGAGTGGTTGTCGTTGTCGCCATCGCGGTTGTCCTCGCCGTTGGCGAGGTTGTGCTTCTGCACATAAGTTGACAGGTCGCGCAGTGTGAAACCATCGTGCGAAGTGATCATATTGATGGTCGAAAGGGGGCCTTTCCAGCCATACAGATCATCGCTCCCGCATAGCCGCTTGGCGAACTCAGGCACCACGCTGCCATCGCCGCGCCAGAAGCGTCGCACGGTGTCGCGGAACTTGCCGTTTAACTCGCGCCAAGGCTCTGGAAAGCCGCCCACGCGATAGCCGTCTGGCCCCAGATCCCAAGGCTCAGCGATCAGTTTCACCTGAGCCAGCACCGGATCTTGGCGCAAGGCCATGAAGAAGATGCTGTCGGAGCGGAAGCCATCGCGATCGCGACCTACCGTCACGCCCAGATCAAAGCGAAAGCCATCCACATGCATCACTTCCACCCAGTAGCGCAGGCTGTCGAGAATCAGCTTCAGCGCCGGTGCTTCGTAGGATGCCACCGTGTTGCCGCAACCGGTGTAGTTCAGGTAATAGAGGCCCTGTGCGGTACTGTGATGCGAGTAATAGCTGACGTTGTCCAGCCCCCGAAACATCACCACCGGGCCATTCTCATCACCCTCCGCTGTGTGGTTGTATACCACATCCAGGATCACTTCCAGGCCAGCGCGATGATAGGCTTTCACCATCGCCTTGAACTCATTCACCTGTGACTGCGGATCAGTGCTGACAGCATAAGTGTTGTGCGGTGCGTTGAAGGCCGCGGTGTTGTAGCCCCAGTAGTTGGTCAAGCCCTTGGACACCAGCCAGCCATCGTCCATGTGCTGATGCACAGGCAGGAGTTGCACGGCAGTGATGCCTAGCGCCTTGAGGTACTCAATCACTGCCGGATCAGCCATGCCCGCATAGGTGCCGCGCAGCGCCTTTGGCACCTTGGGATGCAGCTTGGTGAAGCCCTTCACATGCACCTCGTACATCACCGATTCCGACCATGGAATGCGCGGCAGTTCGTCGCCCTCCCAATCAAAGGTGTCGTCGATCACTACCGACTTCAGGGCCGTTGCGCCGTTGTCGATCATGCCCTTGCCACTGTCGGGACCTTCCTTGCCGGTCATGTCTTCGGTGCCATCTGGCAGGCCGAAGACAGCCTTGGCGTACGGGTCCAGCAATAGCTTGCGCGCGTTGAACCGCAGGCCATTGGCGGGCAGATGCGGGCCATGGGCACGGTAGCCGTAAAGCATGCCCGCGCCCACGCCTTCAACGAGGCACTTCCACACATCCATTTCACCGCGTTGCATCCGCACTCGTGCATGCTCACGCTCGGGGTTGGAAGGATGATAAAGGCAAAGGTCAATGGCGGTGGCATGTCGGGACCAGACTGCGAACTGGGTACCCCCCGAACACAGCGTTGCACCCAGTGGGAAAGGCTTGCCACTGTGAACACGCGGAGAAGATGCAGACGGAAGGGTCACCCTTCTGCATAGCCGATCATGGTGCGCGTGCAACCCCGCAGCCGCGCTGAATTCCGGCACAATTAATGCTTTTCCGCTTTGATGGCGGAGCGTGCCTTGATGGGATCAATATAGCGCGCCAGATCACGCACGGACATGGCAGTATAGTGATTGTCAGCTAGATATTTCATGTACTGCTCGAAGATCTCCGGCGGCGTGTTCACCCAAGGATGCGTGTGCTCCGGTATTCCATGAAAGGTTAAGACAACGATGTGTCCGTCCTCCGCCAGTTTGAGCGCATCATAGAACGGCGCTGTGTTTTCGCCGCTAAGTGAGACGCTTGGGATCAAGAGGGCATCATCCTTGGCCGGATCATAGGTGCGGTTGTGGCCTTCACGCGCGAACAAGTAACCCTTCTCCGTAAGCACTGTCAGCGCCAGAGGACCTGTGCCATAGGCCGGATAACAGAACGTCGTGGGCCGCGGAATGCCATGCTCGGCGCAGCGCCTTTCGAGGAACTCAATTTCCTCCACAAGCTGTTCCTTTTTGAGGCCGTTCACGTGCTTGTGATGCCCTGTGTGATTGCCGACTTCAAAGCCCATTTCATGCAGTGACTTGATCTGCTCCCAGGTCATGTACTGCTCCTTGTTGGTTTCAAAATCCGGCTGGAATTCGCAGACATAAAACGTCGCGCCAAAGCCCAGCTTCTTCAGCATGGGCGCGACGAAGGTAGCATGGTTACTCACGGCGTCGTCAAAGGTCAGGACGACGAGCTTGTCCGGGATGGGCTCGAGGGCGTGTACAGTGAGGGACAGAGCAAGGAAGGCAATGAGGCTGCGCATGCAATGATTATGCATGGGCTATCGAAGACAGGAAGACACAAAAAAAGCGGCTGCCCTTCTCGAGAAAGGCAGCCGCCGAATCAAACACAAGACCTGCTTACTTTGCCGCCGTCGGCATGAGCACTTGCAGGGCAGGGGCGGTCGGGTTCTTCGCTAGATAGTCATCCACATCCTTCGCCACCACGATGGTGCCGTGCATGGTCATGAAGTGGCCGGGGAAGGTGCAGACAAAGTCCATCGTGCCTTCCTTGCCGGGGGCCTTCAATTCAATGGTCTGCTTCTGAGTAGGCTCCAGGAGCTTGGTGCCTTCGATGAGCTTGTAGTTCTTTGGCACGTACTGGCGGCCCTGCTTGTCCTTCTCGCTCGGGCCCATGGTCATGGTGGCCACACCGATTTCCACGGCTTTGCCTTCACCCACTACGAGCAGGTTGTGCGGCATCACGTCGGAGTTTTCGAAGATGATCTGGAACGACTTGCCCTTCTCAACCACGAGGCGCGTGGTATCGAACTTCAAGCCTTCACGCACGGTCTTCACCACGAACACCGCCACGCCCAGACCGCGCAGTTCCTTGCGCAAGGTAGCGTTGTCAGCGAGGCCCGCCATGTCGATGCCGAGCTGGGTGAGTTCGACAAAGTCCTGCTCCGTGCGCTTGTTTTGCGGCACAGTCTTCGCATAAGCCAGAAGGCTTTCAGCGATGGCAGCGGCCTGCGCCTTGTCCCAGGACTCATGCGGAAGTTGGCGGATGGCATCTACCGCCGTGTTGCGTTCCTTGCCTTCGATGAGGTTCTTCGCAAGCACTGCGAAATTCGCGGATGCATTGGCCGGACCCATAAGAGGCAGTGCGGCCAGGATGGCCTTTAAGGTGCCACCGCTGGCATTTGCAAGAGCAGCAGTCAGCTTTGGCTGGAACTCCGCACGCAGCGCCGGATTGGGCACCACGGCAATGGCCTGGATGATCGCTTCGGTGGCGTGAACGGAGGTGGCAACTTCCCAAGCGCCATCTGCTTTGCCATCTCCAATGAGGATGCCAGCCCAGGCCGCCTTGCGGACTTCAGGGCGCTTGGCTTTCGCGGCGAGACTGACCAGGGCGTCGTGGCTCTTCGCCAAGTCCGCCTGAGGCACGCCTACCAGCACCTTGGTCAATTCATTGGAAGCTGCTGTGTTGGCAGAGGCGTCGAAGGCCTGATAGGCCGCGATGAGTTCCGCCACCTTGTCGGTCTTGTGCAGTTTCGCCAGCTCATTGATCACCGAGGTGCGCTTCACCACATCGTAGCTGCGGCGCTCCAGCTTCGCCTTCAGCACGGCCTCCACGTTTGGCTGGCTGTCCAGATCCTTGTCGTCCATCTTGCTGATCAGCATGGCCAGCAGTTCAGGATCGGTAGGCAGGGTCTTCTCCTTGGACAGGCTTTGAAGCTGCTTCAGCGTTTCCTTGAAGCAGTACTCAAGCGTGGTGTCCATGGGCTTCTTCACCGCTTCGTAGGTGAGCGAGGTGGCCTTCGGTACATCGGCTCCGTTGAAGAAGCTCAGTGCACGTACGGCTTCAAGACGCACGCGGGGCGACTCATCGGCGATGGCGGTTGCAAGCAGGTCCGGTGCGTTCGGCACGCGGTCGCGCCAGTAGCACAGCACGCGCACACCCTGGGCACGGGCGCGGGCGT
>JAQGPI010000472.1 GCA_028293175.1 Verrucomicrobiaceae bacterium
ACTGGTCACTGCCTGGATGGGTGGCCCGGCGGCCGCTGCGAATGACTTCAGCATCGCGTGGAAACAGTTGTTTACCGCCTACCTTGAATTTGCTCAAGCCGCTCACCTTCACCGAGATGTCTGGCTCGATGATGGTGTAACCCGCAGCTGGGATGAAGAACTCGACGAGGAAACGTGCCTGCACGCGCCGGATGCCGGGCTTCAAGGGCGTGCGCTCTGAAAGCTGGTGATTCCAGTACTTCTTCAGATACCCCGGATGCTTCTTGTCCGGGCCGTACGGGTAGCCGCCGGTGAGGGGATACAGTGCTGTATTTGGCTTCTCGTTGTTCGCCGGGTTGGGGCTGGGGCGCGGGGGAAAGTTGGAGTACCAGTAATCAGTGGGTTGTGGCGAAGCGAGGCCGGCAGTGCTCAGCATGGGCGCGCGCGCACCGCCGGGCTTGCCGATGTCGGGATACCTTTCCTCATACGGGTTGCTGGTATCATCGGTGTTGTCGGCGGAGCAAATGAAGTGCAGTCCGGCCTCCGAGATGGTGGGAAAGCGGGCAATGCCCTGGTAGTCCTTGCCGTTCACCGTCATGCGTGTCGGTGTCACCTGTCCATGCCCGGGATAGCCCAGCAGCTCGGTGAGGCCATCGGCATCCGGGTTGTCGGCATCAGGATCAGCCGCGAAGAAACGTGGATCAGTGAAGGTCTTGAAATTCACCGCGCGGGCGGAACTGGAAGCATATCCCAGCATGAAGTTCTGCGTGGTGTTGTCGGGAATGATCTTGTCGCCCGGCTTGATCAGGTTGCTGTCATGCAGGTTCGTGCCCCGTATGTAGTCAAAGAACTCCGCCACCAGCTGCGGAAGGTCGTCCCCGTACTTGGCTGCAAAATTGTGCAGCGCATCAGGAGCAAAACCCGGCATTGGCTTGCCCAGCGAGGTGAGCAGGTAATTGAGCATGGCGATATTCTCAGGACGTTGAAGATCCGCGGTGGGCGAATCAGCCCATCCCCGCTGGAACATGTATTGGCGCGGCGTGCCGCCGGGCCGCAGGGTGGAGCACCAGGCGATGAGCTGATCGAATGAAGTCTGATAGGCGGCGCCGCGATAGCTCAGCGGCCACATGGCGATCTTCGGCTGGCCAAAAGGGTTCAGTTCGGGAGCGCGGCTGTGGGCCGTGAGGAAAAAATTCTTCCGGTGCACGCCTTCCTCGGTAAGTGGAACGCTACCAAGGGTGTTAGGCTGGCGGTTGTCTTTCAGCAACAATTCGTCAAGATTGGCGTACAGGTGTTCGCCTCGGAATGAGTTAAGTGCCACCGGCTTTACCAGCGGGTCATTGTAGGCAACCGTGGCGCTGCGGGTGCCGCCAGGACCAATCTTCGGCACTAGGTTGTAGATATCATCCTTGTCCAGAACCGAAAGCACGCGGCCCGGGAACAGGACAGGGCTGAGGGCGGTCGTTGCGGGGTGTCCCGGATAACGTTGGAATTCGCCGTGAGCAGGCTGGTAACGTGCATAGGCCGCGTCCGTTTCGCTGAAGAAGGTGGGCAGCGCCCAAGCGGTCGGTTCCGAGGCTGTGTTGATGTTCACTTTGCTGCTCTCGTCATCCGTCCAGAAGGCGATGCGTCCAACGATGGGATTATCCACCGCAGGCGTGCTGGCGCCCGAGAAATGGCCCGCGTCATCAAGCGCGCCCAGCGATCCGTCTTTTAACACATACAGCCATTCGACAGGCATGGGCAGGCGTTGAGCGTCGCCGCCTCCAGTGACCACACCATCAATCACCTTGCCTCCTGTGGTGGTGGCAGAGTAGGAGAAGCCGCCTACGCCGTCCGCCCCGCCGGTCATGGCGCGTGGATCAATGATGGGAAAACGCAGGCCGGCGGCCCCGTTGTTTGCCGGTGAGAATACAGGGCGGTTCATATCCGCATAGCGCTCGGGATGGCTGCGCCAGTTTGCCGGGGCCACGTCTGTCATCAGTGTGGAGGCGGCGGTGCTGGGCACCACCATCTGCGCGCTGGAGTAGAGCTTGTAGGCTCGCAACAGCGCGCCGCCCTGCGTGTACTTGCGCACCAGGCCAGGTTGCGAGGTCCATGCTTCCATGCCGTCGGTGGTGGCGTCCTGGGCTGTACCTTGGCGGAGCTGCGAAATCACGGCGCTCACCGCTACATCCGCAAGCTGCCTGGCCTGCTGGCCTTGCGAATAAGAGCGGGCACTGCGCAGTTGCGAGTCAGACATGTCGAACATCGCCAGCATCAGGCCCACCATGAGGGTGAGCAGCAGGATGACGATGATGAGCGCAACGCCTTGCTCCCGTTTGCGTATAATCCGTGTGTTAGTCATGGGTTCAGGGCGTTGTCACGGTTTCCAGCACCACCTGGCCCGAGAGGATAGGAGTCGTGCTCAAAGTGAGCGGTGGCGTTTGCGGTGGCAGGGCCGTGGGAAGCTGGGGCAGCAGGTAATAACCGAAGCCGGTGAGCCCCCCGGAATTCCGGATCACGAGGCCCTGATAGGGAATGCTGGCGCGGATAAAGGGCGACTTGGGCAGCGCTGGGTTGGGGTCGTTCAAAGTGAAGAGACCACTGAAGGCACCGGTGGTTGGGGCAATCGAGAGAGTGGTCTTCGCCGGATTGACTTTCGGCAGTGCCAGCTTGTTGCCGGTGCGAATGCCCAGAATGAGGCCGGGCGGCGTGCTGGTGGTGGAGATGCGCGCATCGCTGAATGCAAGGCGGGCATTGTCCGCGCCGTCTGTCAGGCCCAGGAACAGCTTCGGGGCGGCAGGGGGCACATAACGACCCCCAACAGCGGTCAGATCCAGAACGCCAAGCGCAGCAGGGTAAGTCCTGCCAGCAATCGCAGGGCGCAGCCAGGAGACCGCACCGGCGAGGGTGCTGTCCTGATAAGAAACAGCCTGGGTTCCGGTGGTGATCAAGAGCACTCCGGCAAGGGAGCCTTTGCTGACGTACAAGGATTGGAATGCCACTATCTCGCCAGAGGGACCAGCAAACGAACTGCCGGTGATCACAGTGCCGTCCGACAGCCTGCCGGCGACGGTAAGTGTACCAGCGGGAGCCACCGTGAAGGAGGCATAGCCTTGCCCCTGGGGCACGGTCAGTACGGACTGCGCGCCAGCCGGAAGCTCCAGCCCGAAAGTGTAATATCCGGCGAACAACGGCACGTTTGTTTTCGCCACCCACTTGTTACGCCAGCCCGCCAGGTCCTGAACTACCGTTCCGTCCGTAACGCTCGCGTTTGTTAGGCGATTGTTCGCCGCATCGATCATGAATTCGAGGGTCAACGGGCTCGTGCCCTTGCGGCCAACCGTCACCTTGGCCGTCGGATTGGCCCCTGTGGTGGAAGCATCAAGCACTCCTGTGAAAGCCAGCGGCGTGGCCCCCAGTGTCAGCTTGCCGCTGAAGGTGCCATTCGCCAGGACGGTAAGATCCGACTTGCCACCAAAGCCGCCATTGAGCACGTCGTTCCGGCCAATGGGACCGGTGTATACACCCACGGTGCCGATCGGTAAAGGAGCGACGGTGAGCGGTACAGTAACAGAAGCCTTGCCCTTGCTGTTGCTGGCGGAGAGCACCACACTGAACGGCTTGGTCGTGGAGGCCACGGTAGGCTTGCCAGAAATGAAGCCCGTCTTCAAATCAACTTTGAGGCCCGTCGGGAGGCCTGTGGCGGTATATGCTGTAGGAGTCTTTGTCGGTGAGGAGTCCACTGGGATCTGGAACTCAAACTTGCCGCTCACGACTGCGGCGGGAAACTCCACCGGCTTCAGGATGGAAGGCAGCTCAGTGAAGGCCTTCAAGGTAATGAGCCCGCCCGGAAGGCTGCCGCCGGGCCCCGTCACCGTGGCCCGATATACAGCGGCGTCTTCGGTCTTGAGCAGCTTGATGGTAACAGTCTTTTTGTCGGCGCTCAGCGTGATGTGTGTGTCAGTGGGCAGGACCTCCTCATCTTTTTTCCATGTAACGCTGAGCCCATTGCCAGCCGAGGGCACCGTGATGGCAGCGGTGGCTCCCGCTGCCAGAGTCAAGGCCTTGTCCGAGGTATCCAGGACTCCAAGTTGAACGGTGTTGCTGAGCGTGGCCGAGGTGGCGGTGATCTTCACGGAGTAAGCTCCGGCATTGGCCAGCTGCGCGCTCGCCAACGAGAAGATGCGCGAGGTGGCACCAGCCACCGCCACGTTGTTCTTGAGCCACTGATACTTCGCGGAAGCAGCGGCAACGGCGGTCACTTCCAGCGTGACGGGGCTGCCCAGAGCCGCCAGCTTCGATACCGGCTGGACCGTAATGCGCGGCACCGTGCCGCTGATGACCTCCAGTAATGCGCCCTGGCTGGTGGCGCTATTCACGCTGTTGTTTGCGGCCACATCATAAGTGCCCTGGTCGCCAGTCACAATCTGTGGGATGGTGTAGGATGATCCAACAGCTCCGGTGATGGGTTGGGTGTTCTTGCGCCACTGGTAAGTGAAGGGTCCGGTGCCGGAGACACCCACACTGAAGGTGGTGGAGCCACCGGGTATCACCACCCGATCCGCTGGATTGCTGACGATGGAGACACGATCATTTACGCTTAGCGCTGCCTGTATTGTGGTCTGGCTTCCGACGACGTTGGTTACCACCACATCGTAGTTTCCTTCATCGGCCTCCGTGACGGTGCTCAAGGAAAGGCTAGGACCCGTTGCCTCCGCGATGGGGGCCTCGTCCTTGCGCCATTGGTAGGTGAAGGGGCCGGTGCCATTGACGGAGACGGAGAACACTGCCGTGTCACCCGGATTGCCCGTCCATGGTTGCGGCGGCGAGGTGATGCTGACCACGTCATTGACCGTAAGCCGTGCGGTCGGGCTAGTGGTGGGCCCCGCGACATTTGTCACTGTTACAGAGTAATCCGCTTCATCGGCCTCAGTGGCGGTGATGGAAAGGACGGCATTCGTCGCGCTCTCAATGATGACGTTGTTGCGCTTCCATTGATAAGTTATTTCGGCCGGGCTGACCACCGTCACTCCGAGAGTCACGACATCGCCGGGATTCACGGTAGCGGCTGGAAGGAAGGTGATCGCGCTTACCTTCGGCGGCGCAAGGCCCACGACCAGAAGTCCTTCGGTGGCAAAGTGGCTGCGGTTCCAGCCCAGGCCTTCAGGCAGCGGGGGCAGATCCAGATCGGCCACCGCATCAAAACCGCTACCCGCGGCGTCGGCATTCAAGTCCACCGTGCCCCAGTCCAGAAGGTTGAACACATCACCATACCCTGGAGTGTAGCCTTCAGCGAAGGTGACCTTGATGGTGCTGCCCGCGTCTAGGCGCAGCGCGCCAGTCACGGCCACATAGTCGTGGTTAGCGGGCACAGTATGATCGATGGCGGTGATGGCTGCCGCGTCGCCGGGGTCCGCCACGTGGCCCGTCGCTCCCGCCAGTTGCAGCACCGCACGAGGCGACCCCGCAGAGGCGGCACCAGCCAGGGTTACATCGTTGGCGAAATGCAGCTGCCCCACTCCGTCGCCCGCCGTCAGAATGTTCGCACCATCGGAGCTCGTGCCCGGCTTGATTACACCTGCGCTGTTCACGATGATAGCACCGTTGACGGTGCCTCCGCCGCTGAGCACGCGCTGATCCGCGATACCGCCCAGAGTAAAGCCAGCGGTCACGGCGCTGACATCAAACACCGCTCCGGCATCCACCTGTATCCAGTGCGTGTTGGTAAGCTTGCCCGTTGCGCCTAACAGCAGTGTGCCACCACTAATGAGGGTCTTGCCGGAATAGCTGCCGGTATTGTTGATGGTGAGAACGCTGGACCCCAATTTGGCCAGGCCGCTGCTGCCCGCGATCACTCCAGAGCCGCTGAACGAATAGTTCTGCGTGGAGTAGACGGTGACTGAAGCAGGATATAGGGTGCCGGTAACGGTGACAGCCGTGTTGGCCGCCGGGGCGGTGTCGTCGAACCGCACGGCATCCACCTGGTAGAAATGCTCAGCGCCAGCATTCCAATTGGCCTTGGCGGAACTGTCCCACTCGCTACTGGTGCCATTGCCCGTCCATACGAGGCTAGCGTTGCCACCGTCAAATACCAGGTTGACCTGCCCCGCCGTGGCAGTATCCACCGCTACGGTGGCTCGCGTGGTGTTGACAATGGAGAGCGTGGAAGCATCGCCGGTGAGGCTGCCAGTATAAGTGATGAAGGGATACGTGCCGGCAAGAACAGCGCCGGTGGGCAGTACCTGAATTTTGCTTGGTGCGGTGATCGACACATCGCCCGTGACCTCCACCACATCGCCTGTCGTGGGGGAGATCAGCGAAGGCAGCGAGGCATTGGTTTGGAGCGTGCCGCCGCCGAACGTCAAAGTGCCCGCCACGTTCAAGGTGCCTGTGGTGGTGCTGGTGCCAGGACTGACGACTGAGGCCGCGCCCAGAATAGCGGTGCCAATGATCGTGCCGCCGCCGGTCAGTGTCTGGTTCGAGAGCAACAAGCCCGGTGCGGTCGCGTCAAGGGTCGCGCCCGTGGCAATGTCAATGGAGGCCGTGGTAGCAATGCTTCCTGCAGGCCCAAGTTTGAGCACACCCTGCTGGATGGCCGTGGCACCCGTGTAGGTGTTGGCCGAATTAAGTGTCCATGTGCCACTGCCTGCCTTGGTCAGCAGAAGGTTTTGCGCGGCCAATGGAGGCGTGGCGGAGGGATTGCCGACCCCATTTGCCAGCACACCATCGATGCGGTTCGCGCTGCCCACCCCATCAAGAATCAGCGTGCGGGCGCTGGTAGCGTCAGGGGCGGCATTGATCGAACCTGTGAGGGCTAGGCTGCCTGCATCCACTCGGATGCGGGTATTGCCGCCGCTGCCGTTGCGCAGGTTGATGGGGCCACCGATGACGTTGTTGCCAGCCTCATTGATGATGCCCGGAAGGATGGCGTCGTCGCTGCTGGTATTGAAGCTAATGGAAGGGTCCAGCACAATGTCATCGCCTGTCGCGGCAAGGTGCAGATGTGGCTTCTGATTGGACTGCACCGCAACCACCTTCGGGCCAGCGCCCAATGCATTGCTGTTGGTGATGCGCA
This sequence comes from Verrucomicrobiaceae bacterium, assembly GCA_028293175.1. Classification (GTDB taxonomy): domain Bacteria; phylum Verrucomicrobiota; class Verrucomicrobiia; order Verrucomicrobiales; family Verrucomicrobiaceae; genus CAINXC01. The sequence continues at coordinate 7,040 of JAQGPI010000472.1, forward strand.
GGCCGCCGCGGTTTACCGTCACTGCACCGGTAAAGGAGCTGTTGCCGCTCAGCGTAACAAGCGATGAACTGCTGCCCGCCGTGGCAAGCCCCACAACAATCGCGCCGGTGCCACTGATGCCGCTGCTGATGTTCAACGCGGTGTCCGTGCGACGCAGGGTAAGCGTCGCATTGTTAACGATGTCAGTGGCAGGCAGGCTTCCGGTACTGCCGTCGTTGCCTAGCCAAATCGTCCCGGCGCTGATTTGCGTGACTCCAGCGAAGTCGTTGTTGTCGCCCGTGATTTTGACGATGCCTGCGGAGGTCTTGATAAGGTTTCCATTGCCAGTGATCCTACCACTGAGCAGGAGCTCCACCGCCGCAGGCCCGACATCCAGCGTGCCGACCGTATCCAACGTGATGGGGGATGCGATGGTGTTGGTGGTGCCGGCGGTGACACGGATGGTGCCTGTGTTGAGATGGATCGGCTTGGTGTTGACGGCGGTGTTGTTTTCCAGACCAAGCTGCGCGCTGGTTTCCACCGTGATGGTACCGGGCTGGCTTCCCAGCGTAGTGTTGCCTTCAAACACAAGGCGGCTGGCGGAACCGTTGATGGCGAGGTTGCCAATGCCCGTTTCGCCCACGTTGGCCCAGAAGACTGCATTCGTGCCTGTCTTGATCAAGTCGAAGCCATTCACGCTCACGCCACCCTCGCTGTCGCGCACATCCCATCGGGTGCTGCCGCCAATGGAAGCCGGGCCGCTGAGCACCAAGTTTTTCAAACCTACACCGCTGCCGCCTGTGCCCGTATTGATGAGCGCTCCGGCCCCGCCAATGCCGTCACCCACGATGCTGACCACTTCGCCGGAAGGCACAAGCTGGCCGTTTACATCCAAGACCGCTCCCGCTTGGATCGTGGTGCCGGCCGCCGTGCTTCCAAGAGCATTGCCATTTCCAAGACGCAGGGTCCCCGCCACCGCCGTCACCGCACCGCTGAAGGTATTCGTACCAGACAACGTGAGCGTTCCCGCGCCCTTCTGCACAATGGAACCCGCGCCGCTGATGGAACCTGCGAGCGTGTAATTATCCGGCCGGTTCAACACCAGCGCGGCATTGTTCACTACCGGGCCGGAGCCCAGGCTACCGCCGCCCGCTTGAAAGCCATCGCCCACCTGCACTGTACCGCCGGTGATTGTGGTGACGCCCGCGTAGTCATTGATACCCGTGTTCACCAGCACGAGCGTGCCCGGACCCTCCTTGTTGAGCGTGCCGTTGCCGCTGATCTTGCCGACACCGCTGAAGGTGTAGGTGAGCACGTCGTTTACTACCCTGACAGAAGCTGGCGTGAGCGTGCCGGTAAGGGCGACGTTCGACGCTCCCACTGCCGTATCATCAAATAGGACACCATCCACATTTGTGGTGCTTTGCAGATATCGGGTGATAACGCCGCTGTTGAATTCCTTCCAGTTCGCCGTGCCTGTAGCGGTGCCGTCATCTATGTCCCAATTGCCGTCCTGGGTGCCTGTCCAGCGCGGGTAGTCAAAGAGCACCACGTTCAGCAATACCTGCGAGTGGGCGGCATCGTCCACGAGGCTCGCATTCACACGGGCCGGTAGCGACCCCAGGACAAGGCCTGCAGCGCTGGCTCCGCTGAGGCTGGTGTAACGAATGAGCGGGAACTGGCCGACGCTCAGCCCGCCCGCCTTGATGTTGATGGTGTTCGTGCCGTTCACGATCACCGCGCCAGCATCAATTAGCGGCACGGAAGGGCTTGCCCCAAACGAGCCCAGGTCCAGCGCGAGGGTGCCGCCAGTCACCGTGCCAAGCGCCAGGGCGGAGGGTGAAAAAGACTGGCCCGCCGCTGCAAGCGAGAGCCCCAGCGTACTGCCATCCGCCAAGGAAGTTGCGCCTTTTCCGCTCTGGGCCGTGGTGATGTTCAGCCGGCCTCCAAGAATCGTTGTCACACCCGCGTACGCATTGGCACCGCTCAACGTCCATGTGCCCACGCCTTCCTTCAGGATGCCCAGCTCCGATCCGCCAATGCCCACGCTGCCCGTGAGAGTGCCGCTGCCATCCCCTTGCAGATGCAGGTTCGCGGCACCGGAAGCAGTGCCGTACACTATATCACCCGAGGCGGCGAGTGTGCCGCCATCTACCCGCACGTAATACTCAGTGCCCCCTGCGTCCAGCGTGATGGTACCGCCGATGAGGTTGTTGCCGCTCAGGTTGCGCACGTGATCGGAAGCGTTGGACGCAGCGCGGCCCGCTAGGTGCAACGGCTCCGCTATGCCGATACTGCCGAGGATCTCCAGCCTTCCTGTGGCTGCATCGCCACCAATGCTGGTGCGGCCTAAAGGCGAGCCAAGGGAGTTCGCCTTATTGATTCTCAACTGGCCATTGTTGACCTCCACACGTCCGTTCCAGGCCGCGCTATTGCTGTTGAGGAAAAGAGTGTTCGTGCCTTCCTTGACTAGCACTCCCCCGCCGCTCGAGTCCGTGCCAGCGCCCGCGATCACACTGTTGATGGTCACATCCGCCGATCCCTTCACCGTCACATTGTTTGCCGCGCCGTTCAGGTTAAAGCCAATGTTAAGGGTTGGGTTTGTGCCGAAGACAAAGGGTCCGCCCACAGCGTCGATCGCCCCAAAGCGCAGACCGAAAGTACTGGCGTTGTTGAAAGTCACCGTCCCACTCCCGTTATTGATCAGCTTGCCGGTATTCGTGACCGCTGTGGTGGTATCGCCAAGGGTGACGTTTTGAGTGCTGCCCGTTCCGCTAAAAGTGTAAGCTCCGCCGGTGAAGGTCCAGCTCTTGATTTCATAGGCGGTCTGGGTGCCACTGACGTTGAGGACCACCGGATTAGGGATGATGCCACTTCCGTCAAAGAGCAGTGAATCGGTGTTGGTACCGGGCAGGAAGTCCGGCCTAGTGCCACCGCTCCAGTTAGGTGGGTTGTAGAAATTGGCGTTGCCGCCTCCAGTCCATGTCTTCACCACGTCGAAGGAGAAAGCGGAGCCAGGCAGCAGGGCGGCCACAATGGCCAGTTGAAGAAAAGCAAGAGAGAGAAAACGGTGCATAAGATCAGGGCAGGGGAGTTCCATTCAGGCACACCAGAGGTATGCCGCTGATAAGGGCGGGCGGGGCTTCACGAGCCGGCGCGGGCAGTGTCGATCAGGCTTGCGGGTCGCAGGCCAGCGCTCTGTCGAATCGACATGAGGCTTCGGCCATTGGTGATGGCGGCGGACAAGACTGAAGAATGGAAGTGTATTGCATTGGATCGATTTGGTGCCTTAGCGGCACATGGTTTTGACCCTGGCCCTCCCCTCGTGGGGATGAGATCGGACGTCTAATTTCGGGTTGGGGAGCCTGCCTTCCTTTACGGGATTGGCACTGCACCGGTGGTTACGCCACCTCCCGGCTAATTCCTACTGAACGAATGTGATTTAACGCACAATCCCTATATGTCAAATAGGAATTGAATGCTCAATTCAATCTTCGCTCGTGTGGTCGCGTCAGGAGGGGGCCATGGGTTCGCCGATTGCCCTGCGTTTGGCATCGAAGGGCAAGGGCATGGCGTGATTTCACGCCTCTTTGATGGCCTCTAGCGGTGTCTCTGCCGGTCCGCCGATCAGCTCGCCGGTGGCGGCGAAGCGGGAACCGTGGCACGGACAGTCCCAGCTCTTTTCCGCGATGTTCCAATTCACTGTACAGCCAAGGTGCGGGCACACGGGAGAAAGCAGGCACAAGGTACCATCCTCCTTTCGATACGCGGCCACCTTCCTGCCGTTGGAGCGCATGAGACGGCCTTCACCCATGTGAAGCTGATTGAGATCGGAACTCGCCCCGGCCAGCAGGCCCTTCACAAGATAATACGGATAGTCCTTGTTCTCCTTTAAGTAATCCCAGGTCTCCGCCAGCGGCTTGCGATTGACGGAGAGCAGGTCCTGCCACGGATTGGCAATGCCAAGGACTTTGTCGCGGAACATCATGGCGGCGGCCGTGCCCCAGGTGGTGCCAGTGCCGCTGAAGCCGGTTGCTACATACTGGCCGTCCTCCGTTTCGCCGATAAAGGGCAGACCGTCATTGGTTTCGATCACTTGGCCCGACCAACGCCGGTCTATCTCTGCGCCCGGCACCAGTTGCAGCACCTTCTGGATGAGTCGCGTGTAGCAGCCCTCGGTATCTGCCTCCTGCCCGGTCTTATGGTCTTCCCCACCAACCATGAGATAATCGCGACCTTGGTGACGATCCACTCGCAAATAAAGATAGGGATCGCTGGTGTCCCACCAAAGCGCCTCTGGCAGGGACCCCGCGGCTATATGAGCACCCACCATGTAGGTGGAGTACAGCGACAGCTTGGTCTGCAGCAGCATGGCGCTCATGGTGCCGGTTTTACCCTGCAACGGCACATGGGTAGCGATAAAAACCGATTCGTATGTGATGCGGTGACCGTTGCAGGTCACGCTCTTGGAGTCTTCCGCAAACCCAGTTGCTTCGCTTTCTTCATACACTTGGCCGCCGTTGCTCACGATGCATTGGGCAAGGCCCTCCAAATACTTGCGCGGGTGCAGCTTCAACATGTTGGCAAAGCGCACGGCAGGCCGGTCCACCCAGGGTGCGGACTGGACGTAAGAGACATCAAAGCCCATGTCAGCCGCCGCCTGGAAGTCTTCCACAAGATGGGGGGCTTCCTTCTCTGCTGGCGTGTCTAGAGCAGCGTAGAGGAAGCCAGGCACATGACGCAGCTCACACTGGATGTCCTCCTCTGCAATGGCGGCGGCGATCTGGTTTGCGCCTGCGGATTGGGCATCCCATGCGGCCTGGGCATGATCTTTGCCAAAGTGTTTGATGAGGGCTGAGAGCCGCGTGTCCGTTGGATAAGTGACATGGGCGGAAGTGTGCGAGGTCTCGCCGCTGACAAGCCGCTTGCGCTCCACCAAAGCGACTTTCTTCCCCGCCTTTGTTAACAGGTATGCGGCGGTAATGCCGGTAATGCCCCCTCCTATGACCAGCACTTCCACGTCCAGATTGTGCTTGAGTGGCGGGAAGGAAATGTGACGACCGGCCTGCCAGAGAGGTTCCTGTTTCATAAGCAAAAGGGACGCGAAAACGCTCCTGTTTGCTTTCGCGAGCGCGTTGTGCTGCGGCCGTATGGAACCGGGGGCTCGGCATGCTTCGCCGCGAGTGGCCGAACGCTGCGGAGTCACTTTCCATCAATGTCAACGCCGGCGCCGTGCCAGCAGCAATCCCATCCCTAGGGCGAGCAGTAGCACTCGCGATGGCTCCGGCACCACTGAAACCACAGCGATGGTACCATTAAAAGTAAGATTGCTGATGTCCCAGCCATAACCAGAACCGGAGATGTTGGGAAGGTCCAATCCGGCGGCCTCATCGCCGTTGCCCGAAAGCACGCCAGTGTACATATAGCGGCTGGCGAACGTGGGGGTGGCAACGAGCCCGGACCAGTCTAGGAGATTGAAGATCTCCGGAGCCACGGGCGTGTAGGCGGCGGCGGTCACCGTCAGGTTGCCATTGAACAGCAGGGAGTTCGTGCCGGTGCCGATGAAGTTGAGCAGGTCCGAAAGGCCGCCCGGATTGATGCCTAAAACAACGGTGCTGTCAGATTGAAAATCGAAGGCGCCGGAACCCGATACTGGATCGAAGGTCAAGGTAGCATAACTCGTCTGTGCAGTGTCGTCGCCCGCGTGGATGGTAGACCCGGATTCAGCGGTGAAACTCGAGCCCTGGACTACGCCAGTGCCGAGAATGGTGCCGTTGTTTTTGACTGTTACTGCCCCGGTGCCCGTGGTCCCCACACCACCAATGCCGACCTGAAGCGAACCGGCCTGGACAAGGGTGGTGCCGCTGTAGCTGTTGTAGCCGCCCAGCGCGCTGGTACCGGTGCCGGTCTTGATCAATGTCATGGTCCCTGTGCCGGTGGAGTTGTCCGCAATGTTGCCCAAGAACTGGCCACCCGTGGCATTGCCGGAGCCAATGGTCAAGGTGCTGCTGGTGCCAGTGGCGTTGTTGAGAATAGTGCCGCTTGGCGTGCCGATGAGATTGCCCAGCGTCTGGCTATTACCATTGAGGTTGAAGGTCGAGCCAGAGTACAAGGTGAGTGAGGAGGAGCTGGCGACCTGCTCATTCCCAGCCAGGCGGAGCGTGGCGGTGCCATTGACTGCGGAAGTAGCAAGCACGCCAATCGTAAGATTGGTAGGAACGGCGATGGCACCGCCGGTTTTCGCAAGGACCAGTGTGCCGCCGCTGATGACGGTGGAACCGGAATAAGTGTTGGAAGCCGAACCGCCCAAGGTTAAGCTGCCCAAGCCCGTCTTCACCACAGCCAGGCTCGCACCGGAAGCAAGCACACCGTTGAACACAGAATCGCTGACGGCGGGGCTGAGAACATTGCCAATGGTGAGGGTGGAGTTGGCGGTAGCACTCACGGAGCCATTGCCATTCAAGGCAGCCACGGTCTGCGAGGCTCCCAGGGCCACGGAACTGCTGCCATTCACATTCACTTGCGCGAATGTGCCCAGCGCTCCGGCGATATTGAGGTTCAAGGTCACCCCGGCATTCGCGCCGCTGTTGACGTTCACAACCGTGCCATCCACCAAGCTAGCAGCGGCCACACCAAGCGTCACCGAGCTCTGGGCCGCGCCACTGTTTTGGAAGGTGATAGTGCGCGGCGCAATGGCTTGGTCGGTGAAGGCCCCGAGCGTCAGGTTCAGCGAGGCAGCAGCGGTGCCCTGCACATCGAAGACCGGATTGCCAGGTCTCATGGAGGGGCCGCCCAGACTCACTGTACCAAGCGTCAGGCCGATGGTGCCACTGGTCACGTTGTCACCCGCTTTTACGGTCAGCGTATTGCCACCGATGGTAAGGGTGGTTAGGGCAAGAGTTATACCCCCTACGCCAGCGCTG
>JAQGPI010000237.1 GCA_028293175.1 Verrucomicrobiaceae bacterium
GATGGTGAAGGATCTGCGCACCGGCGAAAAGACCTCCGGCATCCAGGATGTGATGGACGGCGCCCTCGATCCCTTCATCGAAGCCAAACTGCGTGGCAAGAAGGCTGGCGAAGATGATCTGGACGACGAGTAATAATTTGTAGCAGTTCGTCGCACACAAGAAAACAAGCAGCCCGGGGTCAATAACTCCGGGCTGCTTGTTTTAAGGCTAAGGACGAGCTGCCAACCACGGCGAAATCCCAATGTCACGCAAACGTCACACTGCATGAATTGAGTCATTCAAGCTCGCATGGAAGGAACAGCGCCCTCCCTTTTACGCCGCTGAATGACCCTTTTCCCTGCTCCCCGCTGCTTGTTCCTGCCTTGGCGACCTTTCGTGGTCGCTCTGGCCATGCTTGCCTCCAGCCAGTGGGCAAAAGCTCAGTCCCCAGCGGCGACAGCCCCGCCCTCTTCGGAAGAAAAGACTCCGCCATCCATCGTGGGCGACATGTACATCCGCGAGTACCGGGTCAGAGGCTCCCATCTGCTCAACAGCGCGGAGATCGGCGAAGCGGTCTATCCTTTCCTCGGCCCGGGCCGCACCACAGTGGACATCGACAACGCCCGTGCTGCCCTGGAAAGAGCTTACCACGACAAGGGCTACAAAACCGTGTCGGTGTCACTTCCGCCACAATCCGGCTGGCGCGGCTTGGTGTTTTTGCAGGTGGAGGAGATGAAGGTCGGCAGACTGCTCGTCAAAGGCTCTCGATATTACCTGCCCAGCGACATCAAGAAGCGCGCGCCCTCACTGGCTCCCGGCACGGTGCCCGATTTTGACCAAGTGGAGAAAGACATCATTGCACTGAACAAGTCGGAGAACCTCCAAGTCACTCCCGTGCTCACTCCTGGCCAGGAGCCCGGCACCGTTGATTTCGAACTTACGGTGAAGGACAAGGCACCGCTCCACGGCAGTGTAGAACTGAACAACCGCTACAGCGCCAACACGGTGCCGCTGCGGTTGAGCGGCTCGATCAATTACGACAACCTCTGGCAGCTTGGCCACACCCTGGGCTTCAGTTTTCAGATCGCACCGGAGCGGATGATCGACGGCGAGATTTACTCGGCCTTCTATACCCTGCCCTTGGCTCAAGACATCAACCTGACCTTCCAGGGCGTGCACCAAAACAGCAATGTGGCCAGCCTCACAGGTACGGACACGATTGGCCGTGGCGACATCATTGGGACACGTGTGAACTGGACGCTGCCACAAGAGAAGGACTTCCTGCATTCCCTGAGCTTGGGCCTGGATTACAAGCACATGTTTGAGCACACGGAGACCTATACTTTGGTGAGTGGCAAAAAGGTGCTGAGCTCCTTCACCCTCACCGAGACAGCAATCGATTACTACCCGATGAGCCTGGCCTATTCGGCTTCCTGGGTGAAGAAGAAGAGCTTCACGGATCTGAACGCCGGCATCAACATGCACTTCCGCGGCACGGGCAGCGACAATGTACGGTTTGATGAGAAGCGCTACAACGCGGATGGCAGTTACATTTACTTCAAGGGCGACCTGACGCACACGTCCGATCTGCCCGGCGGCATGGAAATAATGGCCAAGGTGCAAGGCCAGCTCTCCAATCATCCGCTCGTAAACAGCGAGCAATTTGCCGCCGGTGGCCAGAGCACGGTGCGCGGCTACCTGGAATCAGAAGCCTTGGCCGACAACGGCGTGGTGGGTACGCTGGAACTGCGCAGCCCGTCCTTCATCGGCACGAAGAAGGACGATTCCCGATCGAGGGAAAATGAGTGGCGCGTGTATGCTTTTCTGGAGGGTGGCACGCTATCGCTTAACGATCCCCTGCCTGAGCAAACCAGCCACTTCGAACTCGCAAGTGTCGGAATTGGCACACACCTCAAGCTGCATGAGCACTTCAACGGCTCATTGGATGTGAGCATGCCGCTGATCGACCAGGGCACCACGCTCGGCGGCGACCTTTTCGTGTCATTCCGCATCTGGGCCGACTTCTGATTTCTCTTCTTCACACCTCCTCAACACGCCCTCGAATGCTCACGTTTTCTTCACTTCTGACACGCCGCCTGATGCTTGCCCTGCTCATGCTGACAGGCATGCAAGGCGCTCTTCATGCTGCGGAAGAAAAAGAAGCCCACAAGTGGTGGGATGCGAAGTGGCCCGCACGCAAAAAGATTACCATCGACACCAGCGACAAGGGCTCGGTCATCACCGATCCCATCGGCACTACGCCGGTGCTGGTGCGCCTGCACGACGGCGACTTCAATTTCATGGCGGCAAAGGAAGACGGTAGCGACCTGCGCTTCGTTTCCGAAGACGGCAAGACCGTGCTGAAGCACCATATTGAAAAGTGGGATGGCATTCTCAATGAAGCGTATGTGTGGGTGTCGGTGCCCGAGGTGAAGCCTTCCGCAGAGACCCATCTGTGGCTTTACTACGGCAATTTGATGGATGCCGTGAAGGCGGAGGACGCCAAGGGCACCTATGATGCGAGCACCATCCTGGTGTATCACTTTGCCGACACGGCGACAGTCGGTGCCGACTCTTCCGCCAGTGCTATCGCGGCACAGGGCGCGCTGCCACCGGTCACCTCTTCACAAGTGGCGGGCGGCGAGCGCTTGATGGGCCAGATGGCTGTGACGATTCCAGACGCTCCAGCGATGGAGTGGGCTGCTGGCAGCGCCTTGACATGGTCGGCATGGCTGAAGCCTACAGCCCTCCAGCCCAACGCGGTAGTCTTCAGCCGCCATGATGGCGCGAACTCGTTCGTCATCGGCATGGACAACGGCGCGCCCTATGTGGAAATTAACAAGCAGCGCTCGGCAGGTAGCACTGCCGGGGCTCCTGCGGTATGGCAGCATCTGGCGGTGGTGGTGAAGGATGCCACGACGACGGTTTATACCAATGGTGCTCCCAACGGCACGCTGGCGGTCGGACTGCCTGCTCTGAAAGGCTCTGCCTTGATCGGCAAGGACATCACCGGCACCGGCTTCGTAGGGGAACTCGATGAATTGCAAATCGCCAAGGTGGCGCGCGATGCGGGCTACCTGAAGCTGGCTGCCATCGGCCAGGGAAACTCACCGGAGTTCGGCAAGCTCTTCAAGCTGGGGGCCGACGAGGCATCCGATGCGGCTGAGGAAGGTGAACTGCAAAAACAGATGACGCTCATCAAGGACATCTCCAAGAGCCTCACGCTGGACGGCTGGGTGGTGATCGTGCTGTGTATCTTGCTGGCTGTGATCGGCTGGGGCGTGGCAATTGCCAAAGTGCTGTACCTCAACAAGATCGGCAAGGCCTCCAAAGCCTTCCTGCAACGCTGGGAGAAACTTTCCAACGACCTCACCGCCATTGACCATGGCGATGCCGACAGTGTGAAGACCATGGGCGGAGCTGCGGGAGGCAAGGCCCAGAAGCTCATGCGCAAGTCGCCGCTGTATCACATCTATCATATTGGTTCAGAGGAAATTAGTAACCGGGTCAGCGCAAAAGGCGGCTTTAACGGACTGTCCGGCCGCTCTATTCAGGCCATCAAAGCATCGCTGCACGGCGCGTTGATGCGCGAGGTGGGCAAGCTCAACAGCCAGATTGTTTTCCTTACCATCGGCATTGCCGGCGGACCTTATCTCGGCCTGCTGGGCACGGTGATTGGGGTGATGATCACCTTCGCCGTTATCGCGAAGTCTGGCCAGGTGGAGGTGAACTCCATCGCCCCTGGTATTGCAGGCGCGCTGCTCGCCACGGTGGCAGGTCTTGCAGTCGCTATTCCAGCACTGTTTGCCTACAGCTACCTCAGTGCCCGCATCAAGGATGCCATCACTGGCATGGAGACCTTCATCGACGAGTTCATTGCGAAGATGGCGGAGCACTACAAGGAGGGCAAGACGGACCATGCAGGCTGACAGCAAGTCCTACGACGACATCAACGTCACGCCGATGGTGGACCTCTACCTCGTGCTGTTACTGATCTTCATCATCAT
>JAQGPI010000616.1 GCA_028293175.1 Verrucomicrobiaceae bacterium
CGCAACGGTTAAACAGGGTATTCAATCACAGGTGTTGGCGATAAAATCATCAGGCTTCACCGCTAGGATGGAACAGGGGGCGCCTTGCAGGATTTTTTCCGCCGTGGTACCGATGAGCATCTCGCGCAGGCCGGATTTCCCGCGCGTGCCTAGCACCACTAGGTCGGCGTGCGTTTCGCTCACATGTTCCATGATCGCCTCCCGAATGCTGGGCGAATCCTTGATCAAAGAACGGACCTGAAGGTCCTGGGCCTTGCGGGTGAGCGGCTCCAGAAACTCCTCCAGCTCCGACCGCCATTCTTTCGCCGCCTCCTCATCAGAGACCATGGGCGGCAGCGGCGTGGCGAAGCCGCCGTAATCCAGCGCCACGGTGGTGGCGGATTGAAATACATGCAGGCAATCCAGCTCCGCTCCGTCCTGCCCCGCGACATGCAGGGCGAACTGCACTGCCTTGGCGGCATTTTCCGAGAAATCGACACAGGCAACGATGCGCTTGAAGGGGCCGCTGGCGCTCTTGCGCACAATCAGCACGTCCACCGGGGCCTTGCGCACGCATTTGGCGGCGATGACGCCGATGTGGCCGGGCTCATTTATGGAACCCTTGGGCCCCATCACCAAAAGATCCGCCTCGTGCGTAGCACAGGCCTGCACCAGTTCCTCAAACGGATGACCCACGCGCACTTCCACCTTCACTCCCACCGCCGCTGGCTCGGCTTCATTGACGAAGGCACGCAACTTGCCTTCCCACTCTTCACGCACGCTTATTTCGTTCGTGGAAAGCGCCGCTTTCAGTTCACGAATAAGCGATTCCTCCATCACGTGCACGACCGTAACCTCGGCTCCATCAAGCGACGCTCGGCGTACAGCTTCGTGCAAGGCAGCGCGGCAGCAGGGAGTGAAATCAACAGCCGCGATGATATGGTGAAATGTCTTCATGGGGAGGTCCTGCGTTATTGAATCGTGCGCCGTGACCTGTCTGGTTGCTCCTCTCTCGCTAACCCCTATTGCGTCCCCCGCCCGTGAGCTTTAAAATCGCGCATGATTTTCGATCTTACCGGCGCTCACCAGGAGCACGCCTACATGATTCTGGCGGGACTCGTCACGCCCCGGCCCATCGCCCTCACCACGACAGTGGACGACGAGGGGCGGATCAATGCCGCGCCCTTTAGCTTCTTCAATGTACTGGGCGATTCCCCTCCCATCGTGGGGATTTGCCCCGGCAACCGACCCTCGGGCGAAGCCAAGGACACGGTACTTAACATCCGCCTGAACCATGAATTCGTAGTGAATCTGGTGGACGAAGCCATCGCCCAGCAGATGAGCGCCTGCTCGGCCTCCCTGCCCTATGGCGAGAACGAACTAGCCCACGCAGGACTCACCGCCGCACCGTGTGAAGTGGTCAAACCTCCACGCATCGCGGAAGCGCCCGCAAGCCTGGAATGCCGCCAGCACACGACGGTGGAAATCGGCGGCAACCGGTTGATCATCGGCGAAGTGCTGCGCGTGCATGTGCGCGATGACATCTTTGACACCGAGACCTGGCTGGTAAAACCCAGCGCCTATGCGCCCATCGGCCGCATGCAGTCGCCCAACTACTACTGCCGCACGACGGACATGTTTGAGATGCGCCGCCCGAAGTAATACACAGTCCCATGCCCGCGACGCCCGACATGCCCTGGCAGGAACTGCCCGAGATGAAGCCCTTCCTTCCCGGCGGCAGGTTAGTTGATGCCAAGGGGGAGCAACGCGAGGTGCATTCAGCCTCCACCAGCAATAATTTGACCGTGCTCCAGCACTGGTTTCAAAAACTCCAGCCCGTTCGCACGCTGGAGATCGGCCTCGCCTTCGGTGCTTCTGCCACCCTGCTCCTGGCGCTGCACCGGCGGGTGGGTCACACGGGTGTTTGTCATCACGCCGTGGATCCTTTTCAACGCACCGACTGGAACGGCTGCGCGCTGCGTCACATCGGCACTCAGGGACTGGCGGATCTCTTTGCCCATCACGAGGCGCTCTCCTGTTTCGCGCTGCCCAAGCTACACGAAACCGGCGAACGCTTCGGCTTCATCTACATCGATGGCAGCCATCTTTTCGAAGATGTGATGATCGACTTCTACTTCTCCAATCTCTTGCTCGAAATCGGCGGCGTGATTGCCTTCGACGACAGCGCGTGCGGTCATGTGAAGAAAGTCATCGCCTTCATCCGCAGCAATTGGAGTGCTTCTTATAGCGAGCTCTCGCCCTATGAAGTCACCGCGCCGCGCTGGCCCAGATTGAAGCAAACCGTGGCGCGCTGGACCAACCGCCAGCAATTGACCTTGTTCCAAAAGGTGGAGGCTCCAAAGCGCGATTGGAACACCGAGTTTGGAGACTTTTAAGGGACTGCCGCCCCGCCACCATGCCAGTGGCGCAGAAGCTCGAGCATCTCCCTGCCCTCGGCCCACACGTGGCTCACCACCCATGCGATACCGTAATAGGCTCCGCCAAACACCGTTGTGACCAGATCGCCGAAGCTCGCACCCACATCCGACCAAAACAGATTGGGCGAGGCGGCGATGAGAAAGCAAATGATGAGGTACAGGTTCACCAGCGCGATCAGCCACACGGAAAAGAACTGCCCATTGCGCACAAGATCGCCCTGCTCATCACGCATCACGGCGATGGTAAATGACAGGTGGAAGGCCCAGGTGAGCCCCACGAGATAATGCATAATTTTGGAGGCGTTCACCGGTATCTCCACACTGCCGAGATGGATGGAATGGAACTGTGAAAAATCGGTGAATAACCCCGCAATCCCGAACACCAGCAGCACGATCACCGTGTAAAACGGTACCACGTAGGGCGAGAGCGAGATGAGCGTGTTGCTCTTGTTGGTATCCACCCAGCCGCCGTCCTTGCCCACATGCCAGTCATAGATCACCGCGCCGCAACAGAGGGCACTGATGATGTGGGTCATTTCATGAGCGAAGACGTACACGATGGCAAACTTGGGCCTTAACCAGGCAAACAGCGCCAGCCACACCCCGGCACCGAGGAGAAAACACACACATTCAGTGGAAGTCAGCAGCCCGCCGCGCACGCTGGCCTTCAAAAACATCTCCATGAAGGCGAAAACGCTCAGGACTCCAAACGGAACCATGAGCCACCAACCCACGCGCTCCTTCACTTTCAGCACCGCTTCCTTGTGCCGAATGTCCGGCCTGCGTCGCACCGCCACCTTCTCCTTTGCCATGCGCGCCTCCTTCAAATCAGGGCGAAAACGGTTCTTGCGACGTGACTGGGTAGCGAGGGCCATGCGGTTACCCGTACTGTTAACAAGTCTTAACTAATGTGCAATCTGGGACTTGCTCGGTTGAACAATTAAACGGTCTCACCTCACCTTCCGCTCATACTCCCGCCACAGCCGCTCAATCGCCTCTTCCGGGTCCTCCAGCATCATGCCTTCCCGAATTTTGCTCGCGTAGATGCCAAAGGAAAACGGAGCCACCACTGGCACCTCCACCAATTGCCAGTCCAAAGCTTGCACGCGGTTGAGGAATTCCAGAGCGCCAGGAAGGTCTAGAAAGGTGTGCGTCGCCTCGCGGTAGGATTGCACTAATAAAGGGTGATCGGGTTCGTGCTCCAGCAGCACACGGAACAGGATTTCGCCACTCCAACGCAGTTGCTTGATCTTGCGCTCATGCCCCGGGCGGTTGCGCGGCACCATCAGGCCGGTCTGCGCCACCCCACGAAACTGCCATTTCACCAGATCGCTCGATGCCAGCGCCGCACGCATCGATTCTTCCGCGCCTTCCGGCTTGAACAACTCCTTCCATTCCTCAACGCCCATGTCTTGGAACGACTTCAGCACCATCAGGAAGCCATAGTCATCAATCGTGACCATGGCATTGCCGCCTACCGCCTCCGTCACCCGCTGGGCCACGATGCGGGACAGCGCATCATTCGCTGACCGACCAATCAACGTGTGGAAAAAGAACTGCACCAGCCCCGCCTCCTCATCGCGCTCATCCACGAACCGTTCGATGAGCACCACCTTCTCATGCGGGATCATCGAGACTCGCAATTGGTTGCGGCAGTGCTGCACCACCGCCGCCGCATTGCTGATGGAGATGGAGAAAGTTTCCACCAGCCAGTCCAATACAGAATCATCATCCCCCTTCAGTCGCTCCGCGAGTTCGGTGCGCAAGTGCACCACCTCATGGCAAAGGCCCGAAGCCAGCGGCATCTTGGCGGCATTCCATGAGGGCACGGTGGGCAGGCGCCCGGCGGCATCCTCCACGATTGCCTCAGCAATGCCCGTCTCCACCAGCCGCACCATGCGACCCGCGAGCAGGAAAATATCGCCCAGCCGCAGCCCCTTGAGAAAGCCCTCCTCCACCTGCCCCAGGCGGCGCTTGCCCAGGAACACGCTCACCATCCCCTCGCTGTGAATGGTGCCGATGTTCGCCAGATACTCGCGCTCCACCTTCTTGCTTGGCACCGCCAGCATCCCGTCCACTTCGATGATTTTGCCAAAGGTCTCTGTGTATTGCGTCTCCAGCGAGCGGCCGCCCCCTTTGAGATAGTGTAGGACACGATCAAACTCCGCCTCCTGCATCTTCGCAAAAGGATGCGCCCGGCGCGTAGTGGCCCAGGCAGCATCGCGCGTGTAACCGCCCTCCATCGCCATGCCCACCAGATGCTGCGCCAGCACGTCGAGCGGCGCCTCCAGCACCTTCACTTCATCCAGCTGCTCGCGCCGCGTCATCTCCGCGCACACGATGCATTCCATCAGGTCGTTGATGTTCGTCGCCACCAGCACGCCGTGACTTTCCTCGCGGATGCTGTGCCCGCTGCGGCCAATGCGTTGCAGGGCGCGGCTGATGCCCTTTGGCGTGGAGATCATCACCACGCAATCCACCGCGCCGATGTCGATGCCTAGCTCCAGACTGGTGCTGCACACCACCGCGCGTAGCTCGCCACGCTTGAGGCGATCTTCCACCTCCAGCCGCACGTCACGGTCGAGCGAACCATGATGCGCCTCGATCTGGCTGGCAATATCCGGCAGCGCCACCTTCAGTCGATGGGCCAGGCTTTCCGTCGTGCTGCGGGTGTTGCAAAAAATGATCATCGACTGCTTCAGCGACACCAGCCGAGCGATGTCTGTGAGCACCCGCGTCGCCGTCCAGCCCGAAGAGGGATACGGGTTCTTGCGCAACGGCGACAGCACCTCCACCCGCCGCCTGCGCACCACTTTGGCTTTCACAATCTCACAAGTCCTCCCCTCACCCACCAGCAACCGGCCCAACAACGGCAGCGGCGCAGCCGTGGCGGAAAGACCGACGCGGACCAAGAAAGCGGAAGGGGCATCCTTGCCCCTTTTAGGAACGCTCTGAATTGCAAAAGATTCCCGATCCGCCAATGGCAGCAAAGTGGAAGGAACATCACTGCCACTTGAGGCCTCACAGCGCTCCAGAGAGGGGCAAGGATACCCCTTCCACTTTCCTCCGGCCACCAGCCTTTCCAACCGTTCCAACGAAAGCACCAAGTGCGAACCGCGCTTGTTCTCCGCCAGTGCATGCAGTTCATCCACAATCACAAACCGGCAGCCACGCAAGTAGTCCCGATGCCCCTCCTGTGGCAGCAGGATCGCCAGGCTTTCCGGCGTGGTGAGCAGGATGTGCGGCGGCTTGCGCTTCAGCTTCGCACGCTCCGTGGCCGTCGTATCGCCCGTGCGCATTCCCACACGAATCACGCCCTCCAGCCCCATCGCTTGCAACGGCAGCGTGAGGTTCTTCTGCATGTCATAAGTCAGTGCGCGCAGCGGCGAGACATACAAGGCATGGACCGTATCTGTCAGCTCTCCAGCCTCATGCAGCCGCAGCAAATGATCGATCACACCCAAAAATCCCGCCAGCGTTTTGCCACTGCCCGTAGGCGATGACAACAGCACCGACCGCCCCGCTAGAATATGCGGCACACACTGCGTCTGTGCATCCGTCGGCTCACCGAAAGACTCGATAAACCAGGCGGCAAGGCGTGGATGAAGCTGGGACAGCATGCAGTGCCTATGGATTACGCGCGGGAACTCAAAGAGTCCACGTTATCCACGCCGCCGCCAGCCGCCCACGCGCGTCCACCACGCTTCCACCATCAGCGCTAAGAGCAAAGCCATGAGCCACCATTGATCAAAGCCGCGCCACGCCGCAGGGCGGGGAGCGCGCCAGGCATCGCTCAGGTCCACGCGCTCCACACCGCCGGTGCGGGCGCTGAGCGTCTTGAGTTCATCCACTCGAGCATGATCGAAACTCCACTCTGGATTGACAATGGCATTCACCGGCCCAAACGGAAACGCTGCATTGCCCACACGCACCGCCCCGCGCAGCCATTGATCGCCGGTCACATCCACAGCGGCACGGAAGTGTCCCGGTGCCAGTCGTTCCCAGGCCTGGTTTACCGTCTTGCCATCGGCACCGGCAGCCAGCAAAAGCTGCGGTGGGGAGGCGGCGATACGTTCATTCCAGGTTTCATCATAATACAGATCGGCCATCAAGCGGCTGCCATCCACACCCACGCGCAGGCCGAGGCCAGGCGGCACCTGCTCGCCCATCAGCCAGCGCGACAAGCTTTGCACGAGGTCGCCATACTGTTTCCAAGATCTTGTCTTGGCGGAGAAATCACCGCCGAGAGGAAAGCTCACCGCCGCCACGCGCCCCGCTCCGCGCTGCCAGAAGGCGAGCAAAGGCGCAGCGTATTCATCACCGCTCATAGCCGCCTGGGTGGCTCCCGGCTTCAAGTAGCTTAGGTTGTAACCATCCGCCTGCGGCAGCCATTGCAGCGGTGTGGAGGCCATCTCCACCCAACCCGGCGCACCTTTCACAGGTACGGGTTCATCAATAAAAGCCGAGCGCGCCACCGCCACCGTCTCCTGCGCGAAGATGGCGGGCAGGCCATTGGCATCTTCAAAGAAAATGCGACCGTTGCCACGCTTGGCAATGTCCTTCAAAAACTCGGCATCACTGTCCTTGTCCGTGCCCATGCCAATGACGCTGATGCTGACTTTTTCCTTCACCATCTGCTCCAGCAGTTCCTTGTATTTGCCCGGTTCCTCGGCATCGGCGGCGTCGGCAAA
>JAQGPI010000617.1 GCA_028293175.1 Verrucomicrobiaceae bacterium
CATCGAAATTCACGAGGCCCACGGCATGAAGCGCCGCTTCCAGCAACTTGATGAACTAGGCCTGCATGTGGATCACTTTAGCAGCCAGGACAAGCCGCTCTTCGAGGTCATTGAGGGCGAAGGCGACCACGCGAAGGTCCACCCTGTTTTCAGCATTCCCGGCATCCTCGACAAGGTCATGGAAATCGGCAAGCGCGGCATGGAAATCAAGCGCTTCAAGGGCTTGGGCGAAATGAACGCCAAGCAGTTGTTCGAGACCACCATGGACCCGAACAAGCGCACCATGCTACAAATCCAGCTCGATGAAACCAACGCCTACGAGGCCGAACGCATCTTCACCATCCTCATGGGCGATGTGGTTGAACCGAGAAAACACTTCATCGAAGAGAACGCGCTGAACGTGCGCAACCTGGACGTCTAACCCTCAGTGATCACCGCTTCCCACAAGACGCCCTGAGCCACCGCCCTTCTTCTGCTGTCCCATGCAAGATCCCACCATCCGTTCCATTTCAGTCGCTGACGAGGTCAAGAACTCGTTCCTCGACTACTCCATGTCCGTCATCATCTCGCGCGCCTTGCCTGATGTACGGGATGGACTGAAACCTTCGCAGCGGCGCATTCTTTATGCGATGCATGAGCTGGGGCTTTATCCGCCGAAGAAGCAGATGAAGTGCGCGAAGATTTGCGGTGATACCTCCGGTAACTACCATCCGCATGGTGAAGCCGTCATCTACCCCACGCTCGTCCACATGGGCCAGCCTTGGGCGATGCGCGAGACGCTGATCGATCCGCAAGGGAACTTCGGTTCGGTTGAAGGCGATCCCCCGGCAGCCATGCGTTATACGGAAGCCCGTATGACGCCGTTGGGCGGCACGCTCATGTCCGACATGGACAAGGACACGGTCGATTTCGTGCCCAACTACGATGAGCGTCTCACTGAGCCCACCGTGTTTCCTGCGGCGTTCCCAAACTTGCTGGTGAATGGCGGCACCGGCATCGCCGTGGGCATGGCCACCAACATGCCGCCGCACAACCTGGGTGAAATCGTCGACGGCGTGTGCGCGCAGGTGGACAATCCGCAGATCACCGTTGGCGAGCTGATGCAGTTTATCAAGGGCCCAGACTTCCCCACTGCTTGTACCATCCACGGCGTGGGTGGCATCCGGGAGTACATGGAAACCGGCCACGGTGCTGTGCGCGTGCGGGGCAAGGCGGAGATCGTGGACAATAACGGTCGCGAGCAGATCATCATCACCGAGATCCCGTACAATGTGAACCGTGCAGAGCTGGTGAAGCGCATCGCTGAACTGGCCAACGAGAAGATCATCACCGACATCTCCGGCGTGCGGGATGAGTCCGATGAAAACACCCGCGTGGTGGTGGATCTGAAGCGTGATGCCCGCCCACAGGTGGTGCTGAACAACCTCTACAAGTTCACCGCTCTTGAGAGCAGCTTCAGCATTCACATGCTCGCCATTGATGGCGGCCGCCCACGCGTGCTCAGCATCAAGGACGCGATTGCCTGCTACATCGAGCATCGCCGCGAAGTCATCATTCGCCGCACCCGCTATCTCTTGAGGAAGGCCGAGCAGCAGGCCGAAAAACTCGAAGCCTACCTGCTCGCTCTGGGCCATCTGGATGACTTCATCAAAATCATCCGCGACAGCCGCAACCGCGATGAAGCCCGTGCCGGACTTAAGTCCTACAACTTCAGCGTCGCTACCGCCGAGCGCCTGGGCATCCTCATTCGCAATCAGCCCAGCATTGTCGGCGACAAGTATGTCTTCACCGATCTCCAGGTTGACCAGATCCTGGAACTGCGTCTCTACCAGCTCACGGGCATGGAGCGCGACAAGATCAAGGCGGACTACGATGAACTGCTCTCCACGATCACCGATTTGCTGGACATCCTGGCCAAGGAATCCCGCGTGCTCACCATCATCAAGGACGAGCTGCAAGCCATCAAGGCCAAGCACGGCAACGGTCGTCTCACCAAGATCGACGCAGCCGGCGGCGGCATCGAAACCATCGACCTGATTCCGAACGACGCCAACATCGTCACCCTCACCCATTTCGGTTATGTCAAGCGCACGCTCACCAATGAGTACCGTCTGCAAGCCCGTGGTGGCAAGGGATTGAAGGGCATGGAGGCCCGTGAAGCCGCGACCAAGGAGGACAAGAACGACTTCGTGGAGACGCTGTTCAGCGCCAACATGCACGACTTCCTGCTGTTCTTCACGAACACCGGCCGCGTGTATGTGGAGCGTGTGTATCAGCTACCGGAAGCACCCCGCACTGGTCGTGGCCGCAGCATTAAGAACGTGCTCAACCTGAAGCCCGAAGAGAAGATCAACAGCGTCCTACGCCTGGAAGCCCAGGGCGTTGAAGACGAGGCCATGTGGAGCCCAGAGAAGTTTGTGCTCTTTGCCACCAAGGATGGCACGGTGAAGAAGACAGCGCTCGATGCCTTCAAAAATTACCGGAAAGACGGCATCATCGCGATCAACATTGAGGAAGGCAACGACCTCGTCGACGTGGTGCTCACTGATGGCAAAAGCAATGTCTGCTTTGTCACCCATGGTGGCATGTGCTTGCAATGCGAAGAGACGGACATCCGGCCCGTTGGGCGCAATTCCATCGGCGTGCGAGGCATCCGTTTGGATGAAGGCGACTACCTTGTGGCATTGACCGCCGTGGAACCCGGCGCACAGCTTCTCGTGGTTTCGGAAAAGGGTCTCGGCAAGCGCACTCCCTTTGAGGAATACCGTCTGATCAATCGTGGTGGCAAAGGCGTGACCACCATGAACATCACAGACAAAACGGGCAACGTCGTATCCGCCATGGCGGTGCATGACAACGACGAGTTGATGCTGATCACCAGCAAGGGCCAAAACGTACGCATTCGAGTGGGCGGCGAGAAGGGTATCCGCGAGACCGGTCGCAACGCCCAGGGTGTAAAGCTCATGGATCTCAAGAAAGACGAGACCATTCAGGATGTCGCCACTGTCATTGCCGAGCCTGACGAAGAAGTCGAGGCCGGTGAGGAAGTCATCACTGAAGGCAATGTTGAAGCAGCCATTGAGCCTGCCGAAAACACCGCTGAAGAAGCTGCTGATGAAAAGACCGCTGAGTAGTTAGATCAGCCATCAATGAACAAAAGAGCACGCCTTGATCGGCGTGCTCTTTTTGCTTTCACATCCACCATTTAGAGCCTACTCCACCGCGCGCAGCACCAGCGAAGTATTGATCCCGCTGAATCCCAGCGAGTTCGACAGCACGCCTTGGATTTTCTTTTCCTGTGCCTTCTGTGGCACAAGATTGAATCCTTCACAGACCGGATCCACGTCATCGAGTCCCAGCGTCGGTGGCACCCAAGAGTGCTCCATGGCGAGCAGACAGGTAGCAATCTACAGAGCACCGGCGGCGCCTAGCGTGTGGCCCAGAAAAGGCTTCACACCGGAGATGGGGATACGCTTCGCATGATCGCCAAACACCGCTGCTATGTGCTGCAATTCGTTGGGGTCATTCGCTGGCGTACCCGAGGCATGAGCGTTGATGTAATCAATGGCTTCAGCGTTCGTGCCAGCATCCTCAAGCGCCAGTCGCATGGCGGATTGCAGCGCGCGTCCGCTCGGCTCTGGGCTGCTCATATGATATGCATCATTCGTGAGCCCATAGCCGATGATCTCGGCGTAGATGCGGGCTCCACGCTGCCTTGCATGCGCCAGGCTTTCCACTACAAACAAGGCTGCGCCTTCGCCCATGATGAAGCCATCGCGATCACGGTGATAGGGCCGGTAGGCACCGTACCGGGACATCGTATTGAGATTGTCAAAGGCAGCGAAGACCACCGGTGACAAGGGCGTCTCCGCCGCTCCGGCCAGCACCACATCCGCCGAGCCATACTGGATCAACCGCAGCGCATCGCCCAGCGCTGCGTTGCCAGCGGCGCAAGTATTTGCATTCGTCGTGCCCGGTCCTTGCAAGCCGAATTCGATCGCCAGATTTCCCTGCGCGCTGCCGCCGAAGCCTTGCACACCCAGGGCCGGATGTAGTCCCTTGAGGCCACGCTCCAAGTAGGCTGTGTGCTGACTTTCAGCGTACGCATAGCCACCTAGCGCACTGCCCAGGCTGATGCCCGCACGAGGATTCGGCATTTCGGGTGATAAAGCCAGCCCGGCATCCTGCACCGCCAGGTGACCCGCCACACAGGTGAATTGCGCAAAGCGGTCCATCCGCTTCAACCGATGCGGCGCAATCCACTCGCGCGGTTGCCAGCCTTCAATCCACGTGGCGTGTTTCGCCTTGAATTCCCGGGTATCGAAAAGAGTCAACTCCCGTGCGAGGCTCCGCTGTGACTGCAACCCCCGCCAAAAGGCCGCCTTGCCCACGCCTAGAGGCGAAACCACGCCCATGCCGGTGATGACCGCGCGGCGCGCATCCAAGGTTGTGGATGAAAAGCTCACCCTTTGAAAATCACAAACTTGCGGAACACAAAGTTCACCATGAACGACGTGATGATAAACGTCACCGTGGCCCATTTCGAGGCGATGTGATAATGGCCCACTAGGTAGTCCACCAGCCAGAGGCCCGGGAAGAATCCTGCGGCCGCCACCAGGAAGAACAAAAACATTTCTTTGCCACGG
>JAQGPI010000004.1 GCA_028293175.1 Verrucomicrobiaceae bacterium
GAAGGTGTCCTCACTCCAGCCGACGAAGCCTTCCGGCGGCTTCTTCTTCACCATCTTGCGCATCTTCTTCACATCACCCGCTGCCTTGGCGTCCATCTTGGCGTTTTCGATGATGTGCTCCGGGGCCTGGGCCACAACGAAGCCGATGTCATCGAAGCCACGGCGTCCCGCGCGGCCGGTGATCTGATGGAAGTCGCGCGAGGAGAGCGTCGCCACCTTTTGGCCGCCATACTTGCTCAAGCGTGTCAGCACCACGGTGCGGATTGGCACGTTTACGCCGACGCCGAGGGTATCGGTGCCGCAGATGACCTTTAACAATCCGCGCTGGGCAAGCTGCTCCACCAGCACTCGGTACTTCGGCAGCAGTCCCGCGTGATGCACGCCGATGCCGTGGCTGAGGTACTTCTTCACTTCCTTGCCATAGGGGCTGGTGAACTTGGCTCCAATCATCGCCTCCTTAATGGAAGCCTTCTCCGCAGCCGTGCAGAAGTTAAGGCTCATCAAATCCTGCGCGGCTTGCGCAGCTTCATTTTGCGTGAAGTGCACGAGATAGACAGGGGCCTTGTTTGCGGTCACCAGTTCCTGCAAGGTAACGTCCACGGACGTCTCCACATAACTGAACTCCAGCGGCACGGGCCGTTGCTGCGAAGACACCACGGTCGTCTCCGCACCCGTCAGTTTCGTTAGTTCCTTCTGGAATAAGTCTGGCGAGCCCATAGTCGCCGACATCAGAAGGAATCTCGACTTGCTCATGGTCAGCAATGGCACCTGCCAGGCCACGCCACGTTCGCGATCGGAGTAGTAATGGAACTCGTCCATGATCACCTCGCTGAAGGGTGCGTTCTCTCCATCCCGCAGCGCATAGTTGGCCAGAATTTCCGCCGTGCAGCAAAGGATGGGCGCCCGCCGGTTCACCGTGGCATCGCCTGTGGCCATGCCGACATTGTCAGGGCCAAAATCCCGACACAGGGCGAGGAATTTTTCGTTCACCAGCGCTTTGATCGGGCAGGTATAAACCGAGCGTCGCCCCTTGGCCAGCGAACGGAAATGCAGCGCCGTCGCCACCAGCGACTTACCGGACCCAGTGGGCGTGTTGAGGATCACATTCTTGTCGTCAAACAATTCCAGCACAGCCTCCTCCTGCGCTGGGTAAAGCTCCAGCTTCCGCTCCGCCACATAATCAATGAACCGCTCCAGAAGTTCGTCATTAGAACAATCCTTTGATTCAGGCAGGCGGCGCAGCAACGGGTGGTCGGACATGGGGCGTCGCAATCTCGCGATGCCAGGCTTCTCGGCAACCTGCAACCCGACACAATCGCCACCGCCTCCACTGTCGATAGCAACCATATGCACCCCCATCATCATGATTACCCGCAGGCTGTCGTTCCAAATCCCCCTCCCCGCAGGCTGCTCAAAGGCCAGGCCGCTATCGTCACTGGTGCCAGCTCCGGGATCGGGCGTGCCGTGGCCATATCAATGGGGGCGGCAGGAGCCAATGTATGCCTCAACTATTCGAGCGAGGCCCATGCCGCCGAGGAGGCCGTTGCTGAAATCGAAAGTCACGGCAGCCATGCTTTTGCCCACAAGGCGGATGTTTCTAACGAAGAACAGGTGCTCGCCATGTTCGATGCGGTGCGCAGGGAATTTGGCACATTCGACATTCTGGTTAACAACGCCGGCCTGCAACAAGACGCCAAGATCGAAGACCTAACGCTCGCCCAATGGCAGAAAGTTATTGATGTAAATCTCACGGGTCAGTTCCTCTGCTCCCGCGAGGCGGTGCGCGAATTCAAGAAGCGCGGCGTGCGGCCGGAGGTCTCTTGCGCGGCGGGGAAGATCATCTGCATGAGCAGCGTGCATGAAGTCATTCCCTGGGCCGGGCATGTGAACTACGCGGCCTCCAAAGGCGGCGTAATGCTCATGATGAAAAGCATCGCGCAAGAGGTGGCCCCCTGGCGCATCCGAGTGAACTCCATTTGCCCGGGTGCCATCCGCACACCGATTAACACCGAAGCCTGGGACACGCCTGAGCATTACGAAGCGCTCATGAAACTGATTCCCTACAAGCGCATTGGTGAACCTTCAGAGATCGGCCGCGCCGCGGTCTGGCTTGCCAGCGACGACTCTGACTACATTCACGGCACGTCCCTTTTCGTGGATGGTGGCATGACTTTGTATCCCGGTTTTGAGGCTGGGGGCTAGTACTTGCAGCCCCTAGACCACTCGGCAACGTAACGCCTCACACTATGAGCAACTTCTCCTGGTCCACCACTTTCCGCGAACTCTTCGACCGTTGCGCCAAAGCTTACGACGCTGGCAAGACTGACTTCACCAGTTGGTTCAATGCGGCTGACCAAGCCTTCCTCGCGTCCATCGGTTATCGGGAGCGTGAATTTTTTGATTTTGTTGAAGATCATTGCGGCGGCGAGGCAGAGCCCAGTGCCGAAACAGCCTTGCTGATTGCCTCCGTGCGCCGCGATTACTTCAATGTCATCCAGCATGGCAAGACCAGTGACAACATAGTAAAACCCTCTGAACTGCCTGCGAAGAGCGCCGAGCTCGATGGCCTGCGCTGGCTGCCGCGCATCATCGTGAAAGCCCGAGCCAAGCTACGTGGCGAGATGGACCCGGACACCATGTATGGCTGCGGCGGCGACCGCGCCTTCCTTTCAAGCCAGGATATCCATCCGGCGGACTTCCTGCGCGAAGTCTGGGCTGCGGGTGACGACGATGCAAAGATCCTGGCCTATGTGAAGGCAGGCGGCAAAAGGGCCGCTTAGCTCTTGTTATTCCTTATCATGCTGTAGGACGATTTATTCAACTCATCCTACAGCATCTCGCTGGCCGGCGAATCATCCTCAAAGCTCCAGCCACAGGCCTGGCAGCGAGTTTCTCCCTGCGGAATGACCTCGCCGCATTTAAGGCATTCCACAGCGGCCTCGGGATCGTCAGCTTCCCAGCCCTCTCGGTAGCGGTCTTCAGCGGCGGAGTAGTCCATCCAGCCCATGATCCCGCCATAGAGCACGGTCATAAAGACGAACCTCGCCGCCGATTCACCTAGGCTCAGATGCCCATGCTTGACGGCCGCCCAGGCCCATTGCCCCACTGCCATGACGGTGGCAAAAAGCAGCCCCTTGGCCACGATGCCGTGACGCAGCACATAACGTAGGCGACCCATCTTCCGGAGCTCCTTCCAGGCGGTATATTCGGCCGGAGTCATGCGTTCTTCCATGACCACAGTATTCGCCGTCAGCCCTTCGCCGCAAAGGGAATCAGGTAGAAAATTGGTGCCAGCCGTAGTGGGGTTAAGGCCCCATTGTGAGTTTTGCTGCCACCATAGATTCTGGTCCATACGAAATGGTTATAGATCCTAACTAAATTAGTGCCATGAAAACGATGCTCCGCCCCCAGTTGTGCGCCTCCCGGTGCTGCCTCATTCTTGCCCTCGCCGTCACAGCCGGGACGGCTTTCAGCGCTGATCCACCCCGCCAAAGCCGCCCTAACCTTTTCTCAAGGATTGGCAGTGTATTTCAACGCATTGGCCACGAAACCGACTCGACTACGCAGCCTGTGGCACAGACAAGAACCGAGGAAAAACGTTATTACGCAAACGGCAAGTCGTATCAGATCCTGACTTCCAAGGTTACCGTCAACACCGTCACCCATTGGGATGGAGCGGTTGTGACGCCTCCGCAAAATACGCGTGCTGTGACTGTGCAGCCGACCTCCATTGGCGAAACAGAGACGACACAGCCCTCTTCGAACGGGCCACGCATCACTATGCGTACCAGCTACAGCCCAGGAGCCAACCTATCGAAAACATCTCTGGAACCGGAGATGCCGATGACTCCATCGCCTTCTCCGGCCCTCGACGCTTTTTCGCCGGTCCCCTCTCCCTCTAGTTCGTCAACCGTGCCCGCCTCAATCGAGACTACCCAGCAACAGGTATCTGCGTCCAACCATGCCTTGGGAGATGACACCGCTGTTCAACCTTCGTTACAGCCAGCGGTGAAGACAGAAGCACCGAAAGTCTTTCCACTGGGCACCTTCCTGAGCTACGGCCGAGTGAAATCGCCCTACCCTCCCTATAACACCCTGGATGTGGAAGGGCTGCCTTCAGGCTCGTTTGCACGTGATCCATCCACGGGAAAGATCTTCCGCGTGCCGTGATAACTC
>JAQGPI010000009.1 GCA_028293175.1 Verrucomicrobiaceae bacterium
TGTTGCCGCTTTCCTCTCATTCTCCTGTAGGGAGTTTTTTACCCATGCCGATGTCCCAGGAATCTCCAGTCTCCCCATCCATCCCCACCCGTCGGCGGCGTTTCCGCAGCCGCAGGAATGGCGAAAAGGGTGGTGGCGGGGTGGTTTCGAAACTCGGAGCCATCATGCTGATGCTGCTGGCGCTTTTTCTGGTGATCGCGGGCTGTATCTTCGCCATCAAGGTGTTTGAGTAGCTTTGGCGGCGATTCGGAGAAGGCCGGAGAATGCTAGCGGTCCTTGAGGCGTAGCGGAGCGCCCGTCTACAACATCAGGGGAAGAACCTGCAAACGCCACCAGACCATTGTATTGTTCCGCATGGCCCGGTCCGCCTTGGATTCCCTCTGCCCGCCAACCCGGCGCTTAACCGGCGAATCCGACTCAGTCCGACTGTATCCAACCAAAAATCGCTGCACCTCGCGCAATCACACTTCCACGTCCTCCAGTCTCCTTCACCCTTCCATTCCCGCGAAATCCTGCGTTTTGACAGTCTTCATCCCCGAGTTGTTCCATGTTTACCTGAAAAACCCGCATTTTCGGCTTGTAAATTCCCCTTTTTAGAGCAACTTCACCTCCCAATTGCAAATTTCACCCACCAAACCCATGCCTGAAGAAAAAATGGACGGCGCGCAGGCGCTTATCAAAACCCTCGACGCACTCGGCATCGAGTACGTTTTCGGTTACTCCGGCGGCGCAGCGCTGCCGATGTTCGATGCCTTGGAGACTGTGAAGACGAACATGAAGTTCGTCCTCGTGCGTCACGAGCAGGGTGCGGTGCACATGGCTGATGGTTATGCGCGTGCCACCGGCAAGCCTGCCGCCGTGCTCGTTACTTCCGGCCCGGGCGCTGGCAATACCATCACCGGCCTCATGACGGCCATGATGGACAGCGTTCCCATGGTGGTGCTTTGCGGTCAGACCGTTTCCTGGATGCTGGGCAAGGACGCCTTCCAAGAGGCTGACATCTTCAACATCACCGCCCCGGTGGTGAAGCACAACTACCTGGTGAAGAACACCAACGACCTGCCCCGCATCGGTCGTGAAGCTTACTATATTGCGACGACCGGCCGTCCCGGCCCGGTGCTTATCGATATTCCCAAGGACATCAGCCAGGGCCCCTTCACCGGCGTCATGGACGAGCCGATGGACCTGCCCGGCTATCATCCAGAGGAAGCCCTCAAGATCGACAGCAAGAAAATCGAGCAAGCCGCCGCGCTGATCGCAGCCGCCAAGCGCCCCGTGATCCTTGCCGGTCAGGGTGCGATGATCGCCCGCGCCGACAAGCAATTGCTGGAAATCGCCGAGCGCCTGGGCTGCCCGGTCACCACCACCTTGCTTGGCAAGGGCGTGTTCCCCGAGACCCATCCTCTTGCGCTGGGCATGATCGGCATGCATGGCACCGCCTATGCCAACAAGGCCATCGTGGAGTGCGACCTGATCTTCAACATCGGCTCCCGCTTTGATGACCGCATCATTGGCAAGCCAGCCATGTTTGGCCGCAATGCCAAGATCATCCACATCGATATCGACGCCGCCGAGCACCACAAGATGGTGAAGGTGGACGTGGCGATCTGTGGCGATGCCAAGGCCGCGCTGACCGAATTGCTTCCTCACATCGAGAAAGCCGATACGACCGAATGGCTGGCGCATCTGGATGGCTACAAGAAGAAGTTTCCCCTCGCCTATAAGAAGCAGGGCGGCCTGCGCATGCAGCAGGTGATCGACGAGTTTTACAACCTCACCAAGGGCAAGGCCATCGTCACGACGGACGTGGGCCAGCACCAGATGTGGGCGGCGCAGTTCTACAAGAACGACGCCAGCTACCATTGGGTGAGCTCCGGCGGTGCAGGCACCATGGGCTTCGGCTTCCCTGCCGCCATCGGCGCGCAGCTCGGCTGCCCGGACAAGATCGTGGCCAGCATTTCCGGCGACGGCGGCTTCCAGATGACCCTGTGTGAACTGGCAACCGCCGCCATTTTGAAGGTGCCGATCAAGATCATCGTTCTCAACAACAGCTACCTGGGCATGGTGCGCCAGTGGCAGGAGCTGTTCTTCGACAACCGCGAAAGCGGCGTGGACCTCGTGGGCAACCCGGACTTCGTGAAGCTGGCGGAAGCCTACGGCATCAAGGGCTTCCACATCCGCCGTCCGGCCGATGTGGAGCGCGTCCTGCAGCAGGCCCTCGACTACAATGAAGGCCCCTGCCTCATCGAAGCCGAGTGCATCAAGCACGAAAACGTCTTCCCCATGATCCCCGCCGGCGCCGCGCTGGAAGACATGATCACGGAAGCACCGAAGCACAAGATGGAGAAGCCAGCCGGTTCTACATAGCAGCCCGCCACTTGAGTTTTTCGCTTCCAACATTCAGCCCCCTCTTTTGATATGTCAGATAGAAACATCCCGTCCTCCGACGTGAAGCCTGCGCCGAAGCCAGACATCGTTAATACCCATACGGTGAGCGTTTTGGTCAGCAACAAGCCCGGCGTGCTGGGCCGCATCTGCGCGGTGTTCAGCCGTCGTGGTTACAACATCGATTCCCTGGTGGTAAGCCAGGGCCGTGATCCTCGTTTCAGCCGCATGACCATCGGTGTCAGCGGTCATCCCGATGGTCTCAACCAAATCATCCTTCAGATGAACAAGCTGATCGATGTGATCCATTGCCAGGAGCACAGTGACCGCGACGCCGTGGTGCGTGAAATGGTGCTGGTCAAGATCCAGACCACCGCCGCAGACCGCACCGAAACGCTGCAAATCATCGAGCATTACAGCGGCAAGACCGTGGACCTGCAAGAGGACAGCCTCATCGCGATGATCCATGGCAACAGCGACAAGGTGGACGCCGCCTTGCGCATGCTGGCCAAGTTCGAGATCGTGGAAACCGTGCGCACCGGCAAGGTGGTCATGGCCCGCGGTGCCTCCGCGACCTAAGCTCAATCGACAGTGCAATCTTTGAGAAGCCGGGCAGCAATGCCCGGCTTTTTTGTGCTTTTATCCGGCTCTCCCGCCTGCTTGGCTAAGCCCATGATCCGTCCCCCTCTTCTGCCAGCGCAGCGCCCCTTGTCGCCGCTTGTTTACTGCCTGGTACCCGTAGGCTTGGTCGTGGGCTTGGTGGTGGCGATTGTCATCGGATTGCGTGCCTTTGGGTACCTAAAGCCGTTCCAGGTCCCTTCGAGCGGAATGGCGCCTTTCCTCTGTAAGGGGGACATGATCTTCGCCGAATCCCTTTCACTCGGCTCTCGCGGTATTCGGAGAGGAGATGCCGTGGTTTTTGATGCAGGCCAAGTTCCCGCGTTGCGGGCCATGAACCAATTCTCCGAGTTTTGGATCAATCGCGTGGTCGCCCTTCCCGGCGACCGCTTTCAGCTCAAAAAGGGGCACGTATGGATCAATGGAGCCCTTGCCCCTGAGCTCAAGGACCACGAGTACGTCTCCATTCCCTTCAACGGCGAGGGCCTGGATGTGACGCGTGAAATCCTGATTCCCGCAGGTCAGTGCGTGGTGCTGGGAGACAACACTCATAACTCGCTGGACAGCCGCTACTGGGGCGTTCTACCGGTAAGGAGCATCAGGTTCGTCTATGCCTTCCATTACTGGGAAAGCGGCGACCGCTCCCTCACACCTGAGAAGCGCTGATGCTCTACACCCCCACGCCGTTGATCTGCTCATAGGCGTGGTTCAGCCACACCTTCACGCGCTGGCGTTCCAGAATGCCAAGGCCGCCGGTGTCGCCATCCGTGCGGTTCTTCGCCGCCCAGAAGCTGCTGCTCGCCGCATCGATCTTGTTCATCACCGGATCATGCAGATGCTTGAGCGTGATGATCTGTGCGCCGAGTCCCAGCGCACGTTCTTTTTCGCCAGAGCTCTCGAAGATATCGAAGGTCTCGCCGCGAATCTGATTCAGCACGATCACATACGGCAGTCGTGATCCAAAGCGATCCAGGAGGTGCTTCAAGAGATCCACGGAATCCTTGCCCGAGTCCATCACATGCCAGTAGCGCAGGGAGAGGCTGCCCTCCCCTACCATGTCCAGCACGCCGGATTCTTCCATCCACTTCACCAGTGGCTGGTGCGTTTGCGCCGCCAGATCCACCAGGATGCGCTTGTCCGGCTGCTCGGCAGTCGCTTCCACGATGGCATCCAGGCTCTCATACTTGTCCACCACCACGGGCGAGGCGTAATCAGAATAGAAGCGCAGCAGCGAGCCATGCGAGCGGTCAGTATCGAAACCTAGGAACGGCAGCCCCTTGTCGATGAAGTACTGCGCTACCACGCGTGAGACGAGAGACTTGCCCACGCCGCCCTTCTCTCCGCCAATGAGATGAATCGTGCCCATATTAAATCGAGGTGAAAAGGTCACGTGACGGCCCTGAATGAGAGGGAACAGTGGCGGATAAAACATCAATGAACATGGTGTGAAAAAGGGGAGCAAGCATGAGGCCGAAGGCAATGCAATTTGCGTGCCGAAATCCGCGCTCCTCGCCTTCATCCACCGGCTGCCACGCTGCGTGAGCGACGCAGTTCGTAGCCCATGTAAAGGACGATGCCCGTATTCACGACCAGCACCATTATTTTGATCCAGGTCACGTGGTGCACCACCTCGTAAATTTCCACAGGGATGTAGAGACCGCCGCTCACCATGGCAAACCACTCGGCCCAGCGCCGGTTCCACCACAGGCCATACGCCTCCACCAGTCGCACGATGGCATAGAGCAGCGCCAAGCCGGCCATCATCCACAGGTTCGCATCTGTTACCTTTGATGCCGCTTCGATAAACACCTGCGGGTAATGATGCGCCGGATTCATGTGGAAGTGCTCCACGAGGCGCTCGGCCACTTCCTGTACGTCCTTGTGAATCAGCGTCAAGAGGCCCATCCCGGCTAGAAGGACGAGGGCTGCCTTGGCTGCTTCAAATACAGCCACGACCCGGACACCTGCATGCAGACCGCTTTTGTTCATCGCCGCTTTTGTATTCGTCCCATGGAACGCTAACGGCTGCTATAAGCGGATGTCCTTATTGTAATTCTTGCTGGCGCTATGCATGAGCAGTGACACCTTTTCCGCCCGCCATCCACTGCATTTCTCGTCCACCTCCCGCAAGATCATGCAAGCATTCCGGATCATTCTTCTCAGCCTTCTTGCCTGTGTGGCGATGGCCGAGGACAAGCCAACGATAGAGCCACCGCGCAATCTGGAGGAGGCCCATCAGCAGTTGGAAACCCAGCTTTCCGCCGATCAACTGGCGAAGATCGATGCAATGAAATCGGAAAAGGAGATGGTCGAATACCATCTCAGCATCGGCATGGCGCTGCGCAACAAGTGGGGCCTGTGGGGCGGCTCGCCGCTGGCCAATCACCTGTGGAAGCTGGGTTTCAGCCATCCCGATGACATGTCCTCGGTGATCCTCGAGACTCTCTGGTGCAAACGCCATCGCCGAGATTTCCGGCTGGAGGAACGCGCTGATAACTTCCAGGCCTATTGGAAGGCCGCTGCCGAGCCGCCAGTCACCGCGCTCGATCCTGCCGACCAGTCAGAAGTGGAATGGACTCTCTCTTTCGGTGCCGGCACCGAGGACAAGCCGCGCCAGATCCATGTGGGCAAAAGCAAGAAATCCGGTCGCTGGCTGGCCTATGAATACGACAAGGGTGTGTACCTTCCGAAAGATGACTTGGTGCAGAAGATCAAGGTCTTCACCGACGATCCCTTCGCCCGAAAGCAGTGAGGACAGTTCTTGACCAGGGAAAGCGACAGAAGTCCTTGCAGGGACCGTTCTTAAAGGTCAACCATGCATGATGTTACGGTCAAACGTGATGCATCAGTTCTGATGGCCGGACGATCCGGTTTGAAGAACAGCGGTTCACCTCCCACTCCGCCCTCCCATGCCCCAATGTCTCCAATGCCAAAGCCAGCGTGTCACCGCTGGATCCATGGTCTCCCCCCATGGTAACGGACTCGTAGTGTTCCGCCCCAAGGGCCTGCGGTTCTTCTCCCTCACCGCCTTCGGTGGTACCGAGCTGGCGGAGTCAGGCTTCGCCTGTCTCGACTGCGGCCTTGTCTGGGGCTCCACCCCGCCGGACCGGCTCGTGGCGTTCATTGAGAAGCATTGTGAAAAAGTTGATGGTTGATGGCTGATAGTTGATGGACTGAAAAGTGACGTTGAAGGACTTCCCTCAGTCCATCAACTATCAACTTCCCTTGGGAATCACCGCCACGAAATTGCGCACGGTGCTGATCTCCTCATCGTACTGCACCTCGCCAACGGCGGTGCGCAGCCAGAGGCCGGTGGATCTGCCGCCATCAAAGTTGAGCGCGCGGTCGACCTTTAGGCCCGGCACCAACCCTGGGGCCGCAAGGATTTGAGCCAGATGCGCGAGGCTGGTGTATTGCGCGGTGCCGATCAGCCAGTGACCTTCGCTATCGGTGGCAATGAAGGTGCGCGGGCGGTTGCGGCCCACCTCCAGGCCCTTGATTGCCAAGCCGTGGTTCACCAGTCGCGGACCCGTTTGGAGCAACTCAGTGATGCCCGGGCCGTCTTGGAGCAACTCAGTGATGCCCGGGCCGTCTTGGAATTCATCGCGCCAGATCAGCATCAGGCGGCCTTTGCGCACCACCACCGTGCCCGATGTGAGCGATGACTTCTGCCAGGAACCAACACGCTTGCCCTGAGAAATTACCAGCCCCAGCGGCGCAAACTCGGGGCTGAAGAAACCGCCGTTCACTCCTGCAATCGCATTAATTCGGGTCATCGCCGCGCCCAAGGTTCCGGCAGAAGACTTCACCGGCTGATCAACCACGCGCAAGGTGCAGCGGTCCGCCGCGAAAAGAACCACCTGAAAATCCACGCTTTCCTCCCCCTGCACAGTGAAACGCAGCAGCGAGGCGCCGGCAGGCAACGCCACGGCGGCAGCGCGCTTTGACACCGTCCATGGCGCAGCAGCAACAGCGGAAGACGGCTCTCCCGCACACAGCAGCAGCACCAGCGCGCGCATGAATTTTATCACAAAGTGTCTCATTTTTTATTATCGGTCTGCTTGCGATAGTCGCCGCGGCTGAAGTACTTCTCCAGCCATAGGTAGAGGATGATGAAGAGATAACGGCTGCCCATCTCGCGGATCTTGAGCTTGGCCTCGCCCGTGCGACGGTTGCGCCACTGGATGGGCGTCACGGTCCAGTTGTAGCCGCGCACGATGGCCTTCAGCGGCAGCTCCACCGTCAGGTTGAAATGCGGCGAAATGAGCGGGCGGCAGCCCTCGATCACCTCGCGACGGTAGGCCTTGAACGCGTTGGTGGTGTCGTTGAGCTGAATGTTAAAGAGGATGCGGATGAAAAGGTTGGCCATCCGGTTGAGCACATACTTAAGCGGCGGATAATCCACCACGGCCCCACCGCTGACAAACCGGCTGCCAAACACGCACTCGTGTCCTGCGCAAAGCAGGTCCCAGTAGGTAACCAGGTCGTCGGGGCTGTCGCTGAGGTCTGCCATCATGATGGCCACCGCATCACCCTGCATCTCATTCAAGCCATGGATGATGGCGCGGCCAAAGCCATGCGGCGCTTTGTTTTCCAGGGGCCGCAACCCGGGAATGGTGAGCGCCATCTCCTGCAACAGCGCCCAGGTGCCATCGGTACTGCCGTCGTTCACCACGATGATCTCGTGTGCGATGCCGCGCGCCGTGAGCTTGTCATGCACGGTGCGCACCGTCTCGCCCACGCTGCCTTCCTCATCCCGCGCGGGGATGACGATGGACAAGAAAGTGGGGGGCGGCAGGCTCATGGATGCCCTTGCACTTATCCTGTCGGCCCTGTGAGCGCAAGCAAAGGACAAGTCGCGACGATCCATGTAGAGAATATCTTTGCGGAATGCGGGCCGTCTCCTAGCATCCGGGCTCACATGAAAGTTGCCATTGTCACCGGCTCGTGCGGGCTCGTCGGGTCCGAAACGTGCAAAAGCCTCCACGCGGAAGGCTACACGGTCGTGGGCCTGGACAACGACATGCGCAGCTACTTTTTCGGCCAGAGTGCCTCGACCTCCAGCACCCGCGCCTTATTGGAATCGACGCTGCCGGAGTACACCCATGAAGCGGCGGACATTCGAAGCTGGGAAGCCGTGGAAGCCGTTTTCAAGCGCCATGGCAGCGCCATCCAGGTGGTGGTGCATGCTGCGGCGCAGCCCTCGCATGACTGGGCGGCGAAGGAACCACTCACCGATTTCAGCGTCAATGCCACCGGCACCCTGCACCTGCTGGAGGCCACACGGTTGCATGCGCCAGAGGCCGTGTTCCTCTTCACCAGCACCAACAAAGTGTATGGCGACACGCCCAACCGCCTGCCGCTGGTGGAGCTGGAGACACGCTGGGAGATCGCGCCCGACCACCCGTTTTTCGCCGCTGGCATCGATGAAAGCATGAGCCTCGATGCCGCGCAGCATTCCATCTTTGGTGCGGGCAAGGTGGCGGCGGATGTGATGGTGCAGGAGTACGGGCGCTACTTTGGCCTGAAGACTGGTGTTTTCCGCTGCGGCTGCATCACCGGCCCGGCACATGCGGGAGCAGAGCTCCACGGCTTCCTTTCCTACCTGATGAAATGCACGGTCTCGGAGAAGGAATACTCTGTCTTCGGCTATCAGGGCAAGCAGGTGCGCGACAACATTCACAGCGCGGATCTCGTGAGCGCGTTTCAGCATTTCATCGCCGCCCCTGGCAGCGGCGAGGTATACAACATGGGCGGCTCGCGCCATTCGAACTGCTCGATGATCGAAGCTATTGCCCTGTGCGAAGAGATCAGCGGCAAGCGGTTGGCCTGGACGTACAAGGAAGACAACCGCATTGGCGATCACATCTGGTGGATCAGCGACGTGTCAAAGTTCCAGCAGCGCTACCCGCAATGGACTTATCGCTATGACCTGCGCGGGATCTTGACGGAGATTCATGGGGCTTGTGTGAGGCCTTCGAATTGAACCACAGAGTGGTTCGCTTCCTCCCTCACCTCACCGCCGAAACCGCAAGCCAGTCCGGCTCGCGTTCCGCAAAGGCTGCCGTTTCCTCAAAGATCTGCTCGCGCGAGATCTGCGGCTTCCAGTCCCAGGCGGCGCGGGTTTGATGGTCGTCGAGAATCAGCCATGGGATGTCAAAGGGCCGCTTCTCGCCGCTGGGTTCGACAGGGTGCTCGTAGCCGAAGCGATGCGCGCACCAGGCGCTGAGTTCCGCCAGCGAAAAGGCGCTCTCGACGCCGCCGCCGACATTGCCCAGGCGTGGATGATCGGCACCGGGCTGGCGCATCTGCTTGAGCAGCAAATCGGCCAAATCATGGGGGTGCAGCACATCGCGCACTTGATGGCCGGTGCCTTCAAAGCCCAGGTACTTCAAGGCATGGCGCTCGCGCCACGAATGAATCCAATAGGCGACGATGCCTTGATCGGGCCTGCCAAACTGGCCCGCGCCCGCCATCACACCGCAGCGGTTGATCCATACGGGCAGGCCGAAGCTGGCGGCGTACTCCAGCGCCAGCCCCTCGCTGGCCTTTTTGGTCATGCCATAAAGCGACAGCGGCGGGGTGCTGCTGAAGCTCTTGCTCGCCCCAGCACCGCTCAATCCGCTGGCCAAATCCTGGCCGTCATCGAGGACAAATCGTTCGCCCTCGGTGCGCAGCGGCACCTGGGTGAGCGCGGGAATAGAGTACACGCGGCTGGTACTTAAGAGGATGAAGCCAGCGCCGCGCGCCCGGCAGAATTCCAGCATGTTCACGGTGCCGTAGAGGTTGTTTTCCACCACCTCCCGGCTGCTGGTGCGGCCATCCACACCGCCCAGTACGCTCGGCAAAGCGGCGGCATCGATCACCCAGTCCACATCTGGCATAGAGATGAAATCCGCTGCGGACCGCACGTCGCCTGGGTTGAATTTCACGCCCAACTCGTCCATCAGCGCCCGGTTTCGTTCGCTGCCAGGGCGGCTGAAGTTGTCCATGCCCAGCAGTGTCCAGCCCTCTGTCACCGCCCGCAGACGGCGGAGAATCTGGCTGCCGACGAAGCCGCAGGCACCGGTGACTAAAACTCGCATGCCGCCATGAAAGCGAATTTGTGGGGGCCGTGCAAGACGCTTGCGAGCCTGTCTGTGTCGCACGCCGTTGGTGTATAGCGTTTACGCGATCAGGAAAAAGATAGTCTGCAGCATGGGGTTGCAGTGGTATTATTTGCGTTCATCCGGTTCCATTTGCGGTTCAACCCTCAGTTTTCCTTGCTGTTCTTTGAATGATTGAGCCGCAAATGGATCCGGAATGGACGCAAATAGGAGAAGTATGAGGCTGCGAATACCCCCCTGGCCCGGCATTGATGCCCAAGACCACCCTTCCCGCCCCCTCGCGGCTTTTCGCTTGCCCTGAGGCGGGCCATGCCGGTAGTTCGCCGCCCCTTTTCTGGAACCCAAATCGTCTATCAGCTTATGTCCGCCGACCTCAAGACCGACCCGATCGTGCAAATGGAGAAGATCGTCTCCCTATGCAAGCGCCGTGGCTTTATTTATCAAAGCAGCGAGATCTACGGCGGCATCGGCGGCTTCTGGGATTACGGCCCCTTGGGCGCTGAACTGAAGCGCAACCTGCGCGAAGCCTGGTGGCGCACCATGACCCGCGAGCGTGAAGACGTGGTAGGCCTGGATGCCACCATCATCATGCATCCGAACATCTGGAAGGCCAGCGGCCATGTGGATACCTTCAGCGATCCGATGGCGGACTGCTTGCTCACGCAGAAGCGTTTCCGCGCCGATCACGTGGATTTGCAGAGCGGCATGGTGTTCAAGTTCACCGGCGCGACCGGCGATGAAGGCAGCAAGAGCGACGTGCCCTTTGCCGTGCTCGTGCAGCCTGGCAAGCCGCGCGAATCCGCCCTCAAGGTCGCAAAGCAGTTCTATGAACTGCGTGCCGTGAAGAATCCCGTGCCCACTGGCGGCGAAACGGGCGAGAAGGTAGAAAACACCCGCGCCTACAATCCCGAAAACGGCGCGCAGCTCACCGAGCCGCGTCCATTTAACCTCATGTTCCGCACCTATGTGGGCCCCACGGCCACGGATGCCGACATGGCCTACCTGCGCCCGGAAACCGCACAGGCAATCTTTGCGCAGTTCAAGAACGTCTTCGATTCCAGCCGCGTAAAGGTGCCCTTCGGCATCTGCCAGATCGGCAAGGCCTTCCGCAACGAAGTGACGCCGAAGAACTTCACCTTCCGCAGCCGTGAGTTCGAGCAGATGGAGCTGGAGTTCTTCATCAAGCCCGATGAAGCCGTAGAAATCATCAGCGGCGAAGTCGCCCAGTGGAGCGAAGGCGCCGACCTCACCGAGCCGCAGCCCAATTGGGGCTGGCAGCTCTGGCATCGCTACTGGGTGGATCAGCGCACCAAGTTCTACCAGAGCATCGGCCTGGGCGATGTGCTGGAGTATTACTGGCAGACCCCGGATGACCTCGCCCACTATGCCCGCGCCTGCGTGGACATTTTGTGTCAGTTCCCCTTCGGCACCGAGGAGCTGGAAGGCATCGCCGCGCGCGGTGACTTCGATCTCAGCCAGCACATGAAGCACAGCACGAAGACGCAGGAAGTCTTCGACGAAGATCTCAAAAACGCCGCTGCCAAGCTCACGCCAGAGCAAAAGGAAGCGCTGATCCAGAAGCGTCTGGCTGCCGAAGCCAGCAAGGCGAAGGGCGAGCCAACGCCGGAAGCCGATGTGCGCGCCTGGTTTGAGCGCCTGTTCAAGGGTAGCTACGTGCCGCATGTGATCGAGCCTTCCGCCGGTCTGGACCGCCTCGCACTAGCCGTGATCGCCAAGGCATTCTCCGAAACCGAAAAGGTGGATGAAAAGGGCAAGAAGGAAGTCATCACCGTGCTGCGCCTGCATCCGCGCATCGCCCCAATCAAGGCCGGTGTGTTCCCTTTGCTGAAGAACAAGCCCGAACTCGTCGCCAAGGCCCGCGAAGTGTACGCGCTGCTGAAGAAGCACATGAACTGCTTCTACGATGAAACCGCCAGCATCGGCCGCCGCTACGCCCGCCAGGACGAAGCCGGCACGCCATTCGGCATCACCGTGGACTTCGAAACCCTGGGCGAAAAAGGCCCCGAGCTTCAAGACACGGTCACCGTGCGCGAACGCGACAGCAACGAGCAGCACCGCATCAAGATCAGCGAGCTGCTGGGCTGGCTGCAGGCTAGGCTGTGAGGCACGTGTTGCCTTTCTGATTCCTTCTGGCACAGTGATCCTCA
Organism: Verrucomicrobiaceae bacterium; assembly: GCA_028293175.1. Taxonomy (GTDB): domain Bacteria; phylum Verrucomicrobiota; class Verrucomicrobiia; order Verrucomicrobiales; family Verrucomicrobiaceae; genus CAINXC01. Next base: position 12,278 of record JAQGPI010000009.1, read on the forward strand.
TGACAATCACTGTGCCATTGCCTGCGGCC
>JAQGPI010000028.1 GCA_028293175.1 Verrucomicrobiaceae bacterium
TCCGGCGTGGGAGCCTCAAAATGTGACTTGCGGCCCTTTGCGCCATTTTGCGGGGGTTTGTGGATTTAAACGGAGACAAAACGGAGACAAATTTCTGAGCCCTACGCCTCGGCCTACCCGGGCTCATAAGGTTGATGCAAGGTTTTCGGCAGCTCAAAACCGCCTTATGCTGCTACTCCGTCAATATGGTGGTCAAGCACAGCGCCCTGAAGTGCGCGACCTGTGGCGGTGTTGATCCGGCAGTCGAATGCGGCCCGTGTCAGCACCTCCATCAGGCTCAAGCCGGTGATATTGGTGGTTGAAGTGCCTCGTTGCGAGTGCCGCACCATGGGAATTCGTTCGAGGTGTCCCCCTTTGCTTCAGCCTACGCCCGCTACACCCAAGCCCTGCTCCGATACGTCTGCGAGCTTAGCCACCTGATGTCCTTTCGCGATGTCGCGCGGCTCACCCACTTGGGCTGGGACACCGTCAAAAGCATCGTCAAGAGCGACCTGACCCAAGCGCTATGAACAAGTGCCCCTCAAACACGTGCGGAGCATCGCCATTGATGAGAACTACCTTGGCGCAAGGGCCGAGTATGTGACGCTGGTCATTGATTTGGACAGTGGCCGCATCTTGTGGGTGGGCAACGGCAGGGGCAAAGACGGGTGGCAGGCTTCTGGCCCAAGCTGCGAGGCGCCAAGGCCTGGATCGTGGGCTGCTTGTTACATGAGCGCGGCTTATTGGATCGCGGTGCCAGGAGCACCTGCCCAAGGCCGCTTTGTGGTTTGACCGCTTCCATATTGTCAAGCTCGCCAAGGAGGCTTTAGGGCACTCCCGGAAACTGGCTTTGTGTTTCTGAATTTTGGTCGGGCGGCGGATTTTTAACCGAAAGTTTGGTGGATTCGGGTGCTGAACCAGAAGCCGGGAGGCTGCGAGGGGGTTCTCATTGAGGGCTTGTTTGATGTGTTCATGCAGGCAGGGCCATTGAACCGCCTGCGGCGCTGCCCGCTCCGATGCGCTGGATCTGCTCAAAGCGCAGCAGGTTGTAGGTCAGGTTGCTCAGCATCATGCATGCGGCGTTGCGCTTCAGCCCGATGCAGCGCTGCACCAGCGCCTTCATGCTCACGGTGGGCTGAGCGAACACGTGCTCCACTCGGGAACGCACCCTGGTGGCGCACCTATTTCGAGAACGACCAGGAGGACGAGGACGAAAGCAGCAGGCGGGATTTGGGGGGCCATTCTTGAGGATGCACCGGGGCTGTGGCCTGCCCTCACGCCTTGACACCGCGCCGGATGCGGGGCAGAAACACGGTTTCCACTGATGAGTTCCCCTTCCCCCCATGTAGCCGTTCTCGGCGGCGGCCCCTGCGGCCTGTATGCCGCGCGCGTGCTCACCCGTGCAGGCTATGCCGTGACCGTGCTCGACAAAGGGGACCGCCCCGGCGGCCTCGCCACCAGCCATCTGCGCAACGGCAACTGGTATGACATGGGCTGCCACATGCTCCATGAGTTCGATCAAGAGATCTATAAGGACATCATGTCCATCATGGGTGATGAGAGCATCCCTGTGCAGCTCGATGCCAAGATCCGCTGGGCGGGCTCCTTCTACCGCTACCCCTTGCAGCCGAAGGACATGCTGCGCGGCATTGATTTCTTCACCCTCGTTTACTATGTGCTGGGCCTGTTCGCCGCTCAGTTCAAGAGCAGCATGGTGCCGTGGGTTCCGAAGAACGCCGAGGAGGCGTTGATCATGCTCTACGGCGATCCATTGTATGAGTTCTTCTTCAAGGACTTCACCCACCGCTACTGGGGCATTCATCCGCGCGAGCTGAGCGCCACCTTCATCACCACGAAGATGCCACGGCTGAGCGCGGTGGACATGATCAAGAAGTACCTGGCCAAAATCGGCATCAAGGATCGCGCCATCCAGGCGGTGGACAGCGCCCTTCATGAGGAGACGCTTCACTACTCCCGCACCGGTGCCGAGGCCATGCCCCGCTTCATTTCCAAGGCTGTCCAGGCTGCGGGTGGAGTGGTCGTTCAAGACGCGGAAGTCGAGCGGGTGAGCATTGATCCGGAAACCAATCGCGTGACCTCCGTGCGCTACCGCAAGGATGGCATGGAGCTGGAACTCAAGTGCGACGAATGCATCTCCACCATTCCAATTCCGCATCTGGTGCAACGCACCGAGCCGCCACCGCCGGAGTCTGTGCAGGCCGCCGCGAAGGAGATCCGCTATAAGCCCATCGCAATCTACGGACTGCTGGTCAACAAGCCGAAGTGCATCGACGCGCTCTACATTTACTACCGCGACCGCATGTTCCATCGGGTAGGGGAGCCGAAGAACGCCGGTCTGACGGTCAATCCGCCAGACCACACGCTGCTCATCGTGGAAACCACCTGCGAAATCGGCGATGAGAAGTGGCTGGGCACCGATGCGGCTAAGGAAAAAATTTACGCTGACCTGGAACTGGAAAACATCTGCACTCGTGACGACGTGGTGGAGGCCCACTTGCTCAATGGTGAGACGGGCTACCCCTTGTTCTCGCTCGGATTTGAGCCCTATCTTGATGCCGTGAAGGACTGGGTAAAAACCGTGCCCAACCTTCAGAGCGTGGGCCGCCAGGGCGGCTTCTCCTATCCCAACATGCACAGCGCCATGCGCATCGGCGCCAAAGCTGCGGAAGCGGTGATGAAGAGGTCATAATCACGAAACCGCAATGAGAATTGTCGAATCAATGCCCGATGCTCAGGTGAGCAGCATTGTTCGAATTTTAGATACCGGTTTTCGTCATTCACTGCGCGACTTTCGTAGCTCATTCTAGTTTCGTCTTTTTTCTTCATGTCCCACCCTTACCTGACGCAAGACTTTCACATCCGTTGGTCCACACTGACGCCCGAGAGCATCGTGGCGGACATCGAACTCGCCTTGCACGAGGCTCAAAAACGGCTCGATGCCGTGATTGATCAGGATCGCGGCCGCATGAATTTCGAGTCGGTGATTCTTGGCCTCGAAGAATCCACCCGTATCCTCGACGAATCGTGGACCTTGGTGGAGCACTTGGACGGCGTGAACAATTCCCCTGAATTGCGCGAGGCTCACAACATCATGCTGCCGAAAGTAAGTGCTTTCCGCGCCAAGATTCCACTCAACGAACACCTGTGGGATCTGATCGAGACCTACAGCAAGACTGAAGAAGCGCGCGACCTCATCGGCGTCCGCAAGCGCTGTCTGGAAGAGACCGTTGCCTCCTTCAAGAATCACGGGGCCGAGCTGCCGCCGGACAAAAAGCGCCGCCTGGAGGAAATTGAAGCTGAGCTCTCGCAGGCCACGCAGAAGTACTCAGAAAACGTGCTGGATTCGACCAATGCTTTTGAGCTGATCATCGACAACGCCGAGCAGCTTGACGGCATGCCTCAGTCCGCCATTGATGCCGCACGCGCTGACGCAGCGGCCAAGGGATATGGTACGCATGACGAGCCCAAGTATCGGCTTACGTTGAAGGCACCGAGCCTCATCCCCGTGATGCAGTACTGCGATGACGCGGAAATTCGTCGCCAACTATGGGTCGGAAGCACTGGCATCGGCCACAGCGGCGAGTATGACAACACAGCGCTCATCTGGCAGATCCTGCGCTTGCGCCAGGAGAAGGCCGAGCTGCTAGGCAAGGCCAACTTTGCCGATCATATTCTGGAGCGCCGCATGGCCAAGGATGGCGCGACGGCGCTGAACTTTACTGATCGCCTGCATCAGCGCGTGAAGGCGGCATTTGGCAAAGAGGTCATCGCCCTGCAGGAGTACCGGGCCGAGGTGGCGCATTTTGACCATGAGCTTTTCGAGCCCTGGGATGTGGCTTACTGGACGGAGAAACGCCGAAAGGCGCTCTATGATTTCGATCCCGAGGAGCTGCGCCCCTACTTCCCGCTCGATGGCGTGATTCACGGCATGTTCCGCCTCACGGAAAAGCTGTTCGACATCAAGATCACGGATCGCGAAACCGTCACCCTGCATCCGATGGCGGTGGAAGACACCACGCCCGCCAGCCTCAATCCCCATCAACGCGGCCCTGTGGAAGTGTGGGACCCGGCGGTGAAGTTCTATGAGATGCGCAACCTGGATGATGTGCACATCGGCTCTTTCTACGCCGACTGGCATCCACGGGATAACAAGCGCGCCGGGGCCTGGATGAACTACCTGCGCGCGGGCTGCCCGCCCGTGGGCGATCAGGATCGCCGCCTCAATCTCGGCATGATCTGCGGCAACATGACGCCGCCCGTGGATGGCAAACCCGCACTGCTCACGCATGGTGAAGTGGAGACCGTTTTCCATGAATTCGGACACCTGCTGCACCAGCTTCTCGGCACCGTGGAGATCCCCTCCATGAACGGCGTTGCTGTCGCTTGGGACTTCGTGGAGCTGCCCTCGCAGTTCATGGAGAACTTCTGCTGGGAACGCGAGAGCCTGGACTTCTTCGCCAAGCACTTTGAGACCGGCGAAACGATCCCGCCGAAGCTGTTCAAGCGCATGCTGGCAGCGAAGAACTACATGTCCGCCACAGCGATGATGCGCCAGCTCGCCTTCGGCAAACTGGACCTCGACCTGCACGTGAAACACGCCAAAGACGAGAACGCCGATCTCGATACCGTGGCTCGCGAGATCACCACTGGATACACCATGCAGCTGAAGACCGAGCCGCCCACCATGGCCCGCCGTTTCAGCCATCTCTTCAGCAGCCCTGTAGGGTACGCCGCCAGCTACTACAGCTACAAGTGGGCTGAGGTGCTGGATGCTGATGCCTTCACCCGCTTCCAAAAGGAAGGGGTGTTGAATCCCGCCACCGGCCGCGCCTTCCGCGACAACATCCTGAGCAAGGGCAACTCCGAAGACCCCGCCAAGCTCTTCCGCGACTTCATGGGCCGCGACCCTGATCCGGAAGCGTTGTTACGCCGTGATGGATTGTCCTAGGTATCACTTCACTTCTTTCGCGTAAGCAGCAAAGGCATCATCGAGCTTCGCAGCTTTGACGTCGCCTTTGTGGAAGATCACGCGGTAGCGGAACTTCAGCGTATCGCCTTTGGCAATGGTGTGGTCGCCGGGCTTGGCGTTCTTGTCGAAGTCATGCAGCGCGAAGCAGTTGGCGGCAAAGAGGCCGTAGGTGCGCACATGCCAGGGGGTGGGAGCGCGGAAGCTGGACGGATGATTCAGGATCGCCACGCCAAGGGGCTCGTCCTTCACCTTGCCGTAGTAGTCCACCCAGTTTGCAGGCTTGCCCCAGGCTTCCACATCCGTGATGCCGTTGCTGTTGACGATATGACCCGGCTCATGACCGGTGCCTTTTTGCTCCACGTCGAGATTGGTGGGCAGGCGCAGGCCAAAGACACCGTCCTTGTTGTCGAAGAAGGTCACCGGGCCTTCCGTCGCTTTCAGGTCAATGTCGAAGTCGATCACTCGCGCATCAGCGGTGGTGCTAAAGCTGATGCGACGCTCATCTTCAAGCAGCTTCTTGCCATCGAAACCCATCCAATCGGTGATGCTGGTGATGGCGCCCTTGTCCTTGCCGCCTTCCAGCTTGGTGAACTCGCGGTGCTTCTGAAGGCCCAGCTTGGCGATCTCTTCGTCCTTTTTCTTCGATTTCTCGAAGCTGGCCTTCTCAGCCCAGAAATTGGAACCGTTAACGTTGATGTGGGCGAACCAAAGAGAGCGGTGATGCGGATGATCCTGGCGCTCGCCCTCGGTGTTCAGCATCGGGAAGTCGCGGGTCATCTTCTCGCCGGTGGGCCCGATGATCGGCCACAGGATGGGCTTGTTCTCTGAAAGGGTGACGTACTCGGTGAAAAGCTGGCCGTCGATCTTCACCACCGCGCCGGCGGGGCTTTTTTCAACAGTGAAGTCCGCCGCAAAAGAGGGTGCTGCGGCAATGGCAAGGAGGGCGAGGCAAGGGAGCAGTTTCATGAAAAGCTGAGGAGTGATGGATGAGAGACAGGCAAACTAGGACGAAGGAAAAGGGCGTCGTGTATCGAAAATTTGGTTTGATCCGGTCGGATCCAGTCGGATTTCGGGGCTAACTGCGGTGTTTACAGCAGGGAAAACAGGCATCGCCTACAATAAGCCATTCTCGCTGTGGTTGCAGCTTGTTCATCCGATGTTGTAGACGGGTGGCGTTTGCCAGAGCTCTCACTGTTTGGCCCGCTGCAACAAGGCCGCTTCCTCGGGAAGCATGCGGGCTTCGGAGGGAATCTCGTCGATGATGTTTTGCAGCGTTTTTCGGAAAGCCTGTTCGTCGCCATTGGTCACCCGCCTTGCCCCCGCATTCTGGAAAACAGCCGCGAAGACAGCATGTTGCCCCGCAGTAGTCGAGCGGAGATCGAGATTCTGACAAGCAGTGACGCTGTTTTCTGGAAAACTCAACCGCAGATAGCCTAGAGCGGTTAGCAGCTTGCGGGTGGAATCATTTGGATTGGCCGCCAGAAGGTTTTCCGCGCGGCTGAGCGAGGTTTCGATTTCGATGCCCTGGAGCAGCTTCGCATACAAGGCGTCTTCCATGAAGGACTGGTCGTCCGGCCACCGGCGGGAAGCCTCCGAGGCAGCGCGGAGCAACGCATCGGTGTTGCCGCTGATCTTGCAGCACTTGATCCACGAGCCAAAGCCTGGGCGCTCAATGCGGGTACGAGTGCTCATGGCAGCGGCTTCGAAAGCGGCCTCCGCTACGTCGTAGAACTCGCGATCCTGACAGTAATTGCCCAGCAGCAGCAGCATATCCCCCTGGGCACTGGCGCGGAGGTCATCGCGCACCAGCAGCAGCTTGCTGCGCACTTCTTCTCGCGGCTCGCCTTTGACCAGCGCCAGATGCGCCTGATAAAAGGTGCGGGTCGCCGCCCGGAGGGTGAAGCTCTTGTCATTGACGATCCGCTCCAGATCCGCATTGCGGCCCAGCATGGTCAGCGCATTCAAGTAATTGGTCAGCAGCAGCTCATCCTTTTTGATATCGTTCTCATTCACAATGCTCAGCACCCGTCCGGGTTCACGGTGCAGCACCAGCCAACGAACGATGGGCACCATCTTCTCGGGCTTAAGATCGTGAACCTGGGACATCGCGGCATCAATCAAGGCGTTCTTCCGCACGGGATATAGAGCCACCCGGATGCCCAGGGCCTGCATGCGCTCCGGTTCGGCAGAGAGAGGATGTGCGTCCAGGCGATCCGCCAGCCGTTCACGTGCGGATACATCCAGCGTTTCCATTTCCGCCAGCTTGCGCAATGCCTGGATGGAAACGTCGTCGTCGCCTTCTGCTAGCTGCCAGAAGCCGTCGCTGATCTCAATGGGAGACGTGCCGGGGTTTTGCAACTGGAGCTTGAGGAGGCGCAAGCGGATCTCGCGGTTTTCCGGGTGTTTGGCAGAGTAGTCTTTCAAAACCTGCATCTGCACCTCGCTGCTGCGCTGGCCCCATACCTCGTCGCCCAGCATCATCACGCGGGGGTCGGCAGGATTCAGCCGGAGCAGGCTTTCCAGCATCTGTGCGGCCTCCTTGTCGCGATGGGTGCGTTGCAGCGCCCGCACCTTTCCCATGTCATCCTCCAGGTTGGACACGCCCATTTTGGCCAGCTTGTCCCAGAAATACAGGGACTGCTCCTGGCCGACCATCGTGAGCATCTCCGCATTCAGGCGCACCGCCGGCTCATACTCCGGGGATAAAAGGACCGCCCTGCCCGAAGTGATCACCGCGCCCACGATATCGCCCTTCTGGCGCAGATCCCGGGCCTGCTTCACCAGCCCGCTGGAACGCCACTCCTTGTACTGGCCGTAAATAGGCCGGGCATAAAGGACCGACAGCACCATGGCTGCCACGCAGAGGCCGATTAAGGTCCAGGCGGCCACCAGTCGTGATATCCCTGAGCGGCGGTCGAGGTGCGCCTGGGTGGGTGGCACCAGCCAGTGCCAGACGGCCAGCACCCAGCGGATCAGGAAAAAGCGGCCGCCACGAGAGTCGTTCGGATCGATGTTTTGAGAAAAAAGCATGGAGACAGTGGCGTGGGACGGAGCGCAGCCTATAAATACGCAGGTGCCGAAGCTATCTCGAATTTTTCCTTCAAATCCAGGGTTCCGCCGGGATTGGTACGTTCCGGCGCTCTCAATTGATAAGGGAGGTCCGATAAGATTCCAGTTGCAACCTGGATTCCCTCAGACAATGAAACGCCCCGCTTGCCTCCCTAAATGGTAAAGGAAGATCTGTCTGATTCCAGGCAGCATCATCCAGGCCAAGATTAGGGAGCTGGGCGAGATTAAAAAAAGTCACGCTATGATCAAAGTCGAAAACCTACGCAAAGAGTTCGGAACGAAGGTAGCCGTCAATGGCGTCACCTTCTCCGTCGAAAAGGGCCAGGTACTCGGTTTCCTGGGACCCAACGGTGCCGGCAAGTCAACCACGATGCGCATGGTCACCGGATACTTCCGGCCCACGGCCGGCACTATCTCCGTTGGAGGAGTCAACATGCTGGAGGATCCGGAGACAGCCAAGCGCTCCATCGGTTACCTGCCGGAAAATGCTCCCCTTTATTCGGACATGACGGTGGCCAGCTTCCTGGGCTTCTGCGCAGAACTGCGGGGCCTGACTGGCAGCGCCAAGAGCAAGGCTTTGGACCGCGTGCTTGAGCTTTGCTTCCTGGAGAGCGTGCGCAACCAGAGCGTGGACACCCTGTCCAAGGGCTACAAGCACCGCACGTGCTTCGCCCAGTCCATCATTCACGATCCCG
>JAQGPI010000038.1 GCA_028293175.1 Verrucomicrobiaceae bacterium
ATCTTCCAGCTCCTGATAGTCTTCCCAGGTGATGCTCTTGAGGCCGTGCTTGTGGCCCATGATGGACATGCGCGACATGACGCGCAGCATGAGCTCGCTGAAGCGCTTGGTGGAAGGCGTGGGCGCGAAGGGGCAGCGGATGCGCAGCCATTTGGTGAGGTCTTCGGAGGCCTTCATTTCCAACGGCACGAAGAGCATCATGCCGCCGTGGCCGCGCTGCCTTACAATGCTGAGGATGCGGCGCAAAACATTCTGCGCCATCCGGCTGATGAAGGCGCCCTCGACCTCCGCGCCTTCCACCAGCGTATCCGCGAGGCGCTGTTGCAACCAGTCGCGCACGGGACGAAAGCGCGCGGGCAGCCACTTTGATTTGAAGGGATCAAAGCCGGTCTCCAAGATGCGGCCGCCCTCCAGTTCCAGCAGGCGCTGGTAGCCGCAGCCGGTGAGCAGTCGGCCGGGGCCCAGGATGTGCACGACGAGATGCGGCGGCAAGGGTGCGCCGAGGAAGCGGCCGCCATCCACGCGGTTCACCCAGCGCGCCCCGGATTCAACGATGCCCCAGATGCGCGGCCCGGTCTCTGGCGAGTAATGCACGCCGAGCAGGGCGCGGAAGTAGGAGGCGGCGGGCGCGAGCTTGCGCACCTCCTGCGCGTTGAACGGACGGTCTTCACCAAAGGCCAGCACGTGGAAGCCTGCGGGCGGCCCCTCGCCTTGTTTCCAGTCCCCCGGATCGGCCAGGATCACGCGGCAGCGCACCGGCACGCCCTCCTCGCGCAGGAAGCTGACTTGGTACAGTGTATCAAGAATGGATGTGAGGCAGAACAGGCCCGGCAGCCCGGGTGCGTCCTCCAAAGTGCGCCAAGTATGGGCGAGGGCTTCCGCAAACTGGGGCGGGTAGATCATCTGGCCGGCGGCTTCGCTGGAGGGTTCAGTGGCGCTCATCATACTTGGTTGCGTGAGAGCTTAGCGGGTTTGCGGTGTTTGGCGAGGGGACTTGGTGGCGCTGCCCCGCCGCAATCCCACACGCCCTCGGGTTGACTTGCCCCACTGGCACGATAAGTGCGGCACTCATGGCCATGAGCAGTCGCTTGATTTCGATTCAACTGGGGCCCGCCATGGAGGTGGCGGAGGAGGGGACCCATGAATGGTGGGACAAGGCATGGCGCACCGGCTTCTACAAGCAACCGGCCCAGGGCCCGCAATGGCTGGGCTATGAGGGCCTGCGCGGCGATGATCAGGTGGACCGCAAGGTGCATGGCGGGGTTGAGCGCGCGGTGTGCGTGTACCCGAGCGAGCACTACGCGCACTGGCTTTCCGTGCTGCCGCTGGAGGTAATGCCGAACGGTGCCTTTGGCGAGAATTTCACCACCGCCGGCCTGTTGGAAACGGAGGTGTGCATCGGTGATACCTACACGCTGGGTGGCTCGCTGATCCAGGTTTCGCAACCGCGCCAGCCCTGCTGGAAACTGGCGCGACGCTGGCGCATCAAGGATCTCTCGGCGCAGGTGGAGCGCACGGGCTTCAGCGGTTACTACTTCCGCGTGCTGGCCCATGGCGAGGTGTCGGCGGGCGATGCCTTCACTCTGCAAGAGCGGCCCCATCCACAATGGACGGTGAAGACCTGCACGGACATCATGAACCACGGCATCGGCGGAGCGGCGGCAGCGGCGGCGCTTTCGCAATGCCCGGCCCTCTCTGGCGGTTGGCGCGACGGGCTCTGGCTGCGGTCGAAGAAACTGGGCGAGGCGCATATGCCTGCGCTGGTTTGAAGCATCGGACCATCCGTATATTATTAAGTCGGAACCCCGTACCGAACCGCAGAGCGGTTCTCCATGACTAGCCCGGGTCGAATGACCCCGGTTAATATGGAGCCCTGAATTCAACCCGGGCAGGGTTGTCCATTGCATGTGACGCATGATAGAACCTTGCGCATGGGCCAACCACTCCGTGGTTGATCGCGGTGATGACGGTCCCCGGGGTCATCCGACCCCGGGCTATTTACGGAGAACCGCTCCACGGTTCAAATGCATGCTATTGCGCCCGCGCCCGCCTAACAATCCCAAGGCACACAACAGCAGCAGCGCGGATGAAGGCTCTGGCACCACGGCGATGGCGCTGATGGCACCGGCGCTGTCGGAGATGCGCGAGGCATAGAAGCTGATGGGCTGGTCCAGCGGGGTGGGTGTCTGGAAGTTCCAGCCGCCGCTGTCGCTGCCTTCATAGAGGCCGCCTTTGTCGAACAGCGCGGCAGTGAATTCCGTGCCGTCGCCAATGGTGCCATTGGTGTCGAAGGCGCCTTCGATGCCGTAGTTCACGCCCGCCAGCTTCCAGATGCCGCTGTCCTTGATGAACAGGCCGCCGCCGGAATCGCCGCCAGAAAGGAAGGCTTCATCCGTGCCAGACAAAGGATTGAAGTCAGCCTGCAACAAGGAGCCCACGGGCGAGAAGCCAGCGGGCACGATGGCGCTGACTTGATTCGTGCCCCAGCGCCCGGTGAGGCCGCC
>JAQGPI010000053.1 GCA_028293175.1 Verrucomicrobiaceae bacterium
TCGCCAATTTCGAACTGACCGATGAAGCGGCGGAGGCCCTGTCCTCCTAGTTTTCGAGCCGGTCTCATCGTTTTTTAACTCCCCCACAACCCCCGCGTTTACCCGCGCCAGCGCCCCGATCCCCTCAGTATGAGCGAGGAAACTCTTTTCGATACCGCAGCCTTGTCTGCCCAAACCGCCGTCAAGGCTGCACGCAAGCGTGCCACTGCCAAGACCGCCACCGCCAGCAATGTTGCGGAGACATCCTCAGTCGCGATCAAGCGCAAGAAGGGGCCGCGCACCATTGCCGAAGCGTTGCGCGCCAACGAAGCGGGAGCTGAAATTGCGAAGACCAAAAGCGAGCCGGTGCCGTTGGCGGAAGCTGCGGAGGCACCCACCAGGACCAAGCGCGCCGTGAAGGCCGCTAAGCCCACGGAAACGGCCCCTGTGGCTGCTCCAGCGCCAGCGCCAGTTTTCGAACTGCCTGTTTCTGCTCCTGCTCCCGAAAACAAGGGCACGGGCAGACGCACGCCACGAGGGCGCCCTGCTGCGGCTGAAAAGCCGACCGCCAACGTCACCGGCGCGCCTGAGCAGGCCCCGGGCCGTGACACCAATATCCATGCCAGTCTGGCTGCGGCAGCGCAGAGCGCCCGCCAGCCCTCGGCAGCGCCCGAGCCTGCGGCATCGGGACCCGCGCCGGTTCAGCAGCAGCCAGTGCAAGAGCGTTACGAGCCCGCCGCTCGGCCGTCATCGAATGCCGGTGCGCCACAGCAGCATCAGCCTTCTCATCACCAGCAGCCATCGCAGCAGAATCCCGGCACGGAAGGCGGCCCGCAGCCTCCGCGTGAGCGTTTCAGCCGTCGTCAGCGCTGGAAGGAACGTCGCGCCCGTGAGCGTGAGCAACGCGGCCCGCGCCCCCCTGGTGAATCAAATGGCCAGCAGGGCGGCGCGCCCTCCAACGAAGGCGGCAGTGGTGGCGGCAATCCCGGCTATCAGCCACAGCCTCCGCAGCACGGTCAGCAAAGGCACCACCATCAGAGTGGGCAGCATCAGGACCGGGGCGGGCGTGATCGTGATCGCGACCGTGGAGATCGTGACGAACGCGGCGACAGAGACCGGGATCGTGACCGCGAACCCGAAAAGCTTCAGGGTCCGCCCGAGGCTGCTGAAGGCATCTTGGAGCTTTCGCCCAAGGGGCACGGCTTCCTCCGCCTGCGTGAAAAACTTTACGCCCAACTGCCGCAGGATGTCTTTGTACACGCCGATCTGATCCGAAAGCACGCCTTGCGTGAAGGCATGCTGCTCGTCGGGCAAGCGCGTCGGAACAGCCGCGGCCTGCAAATGACCGAGGTGGCGACCATCAATGGCCGCACGCCGGATGAGATCAAGGATCTGCCGCTGTTCGAAGAGCTCAAGGCGACGAATCCGTGCAAGCGCTATCAGCTTGAAAACAAGCAGGACCGCATGACTACCCGAGTGATCGACATGCTCACTCCCGTGGGCAGGGGACAGCGCGGCCTGATCGTGGCACCACCCCGCGCCGGCAAGACGACACTGCTGCAGCACATCGCCGAGGCGATGGTGGCGAACTACCCCAACGTTCACCTCATGATTTTGCTGGTGGATGAGCGGCCGGAAGAAGTCACCGAATTCCGCCGCGTTCTGCCGCAGGCCGAAATCTTCGCCAGCAGCAACGACAGCGATGTGAAGAGCCACACGCGCATCGCCCAATTCGCCATCGAGCGCGCCAAGCGCCTCGTTGAGATGGGCGACCATGTGTTCATTCTGCTCGATTCCATCACCCGCATGGCTCGTGCCTTCAACAACGCTAACAGCAAGGGTGCCACCGGCAGCGGCGGCATGGGCGTGGGCAACATGGAGATTCCCCGCCGCCTCTTCGCCGCCGCCCGCAACACCAAGACTGCTGGCTCGTTGACGATCCTGGCCACGGCCTTGATCGAAACCGGCAGCCGCATGGACGACGTGATTTTCGCCGAGTTCAAGGGCACCGGCAACATGGAGCTCGTGCTGGACCGCAAGATCGCGGAGCAGTTCATCTACCCAGCGGTAAATATTTTCAAATCCGGCACCCGCCGCGAAGAACTTCTTCTACCCGCCTTCCAGATTGAAAAGATCCACATGCTGCGCCGTGGTCTGGCCGGTCACAAGCCGATTGAAGCCATTCAGCGTGTGCTGTCCCTGCAAGAGCGCTACCCGAACAACGCGCAGATGCTGCTAGAGCTGCCGAGCAAATAAGTACCGGCATGAGGGGTTCCCTGATGTTTTAATAAAAAATGGACCAAAACGCCAAGTTGTAACGTTATACAGCCTGTGACCTCCTGCACTGATGGTGCGGGCGGTCCGTTTCATCCCTACCCAACATCCAAACAACCACGTCGTATGAAGAAAGTGCTCGCCACCCTCTGCGCCCTCGCGCTCTCCGCTGTTTCCGTCATGGCCGGTGATTATCCGGACATTAGCATTGCTGAACTGAAGAAGGCCATCGCCGACAAGAAGGTCGTCGTGCTCGACGTCAACGGTTCCGATTCCTACAAGGAAGGCCACGTGCCCAGCTCGATCAACTATGCTGACGTGCAAAGCAATCTCGCCTCGGCCCTGCCGAAGGACAAGGATGCGCTGGTCGTTGCCTATTGCGGAGGTCCTGCCTGCCACGCTTACACCAAGGCCGCTGACGCTGCCGCCAAGCTTGGCTACACCAACGTGAAGCACCTTTCCGCCGGCATCAGCGGCTGGTACGCCGCCAAGGAGCCTACGGAGAAGTAATTCGCCGTTCCATTCAATTTGCGGCGGGCTGCCCTGGCTTGATAAGCTGCGGCGGCCCGCTTTTTTTTGGACTTAATCAATGCGCCTCTCCTCAAGCCACCTTCTTCGCTTCCTCGCTTTCGCTGGAGCAGTGTCGCTCGGCGCGGCGATGGCCGAGGAGACCCCGCATCAGCGCTTCAGCGGTGCGCCGCACAATTACTTCACCCGCGAGCCGAAGGATGCGTTTTCCAAGATCATGGCACGCATCTCCGCCGGTGAGGTGAAGCTCGATACGAGCAGCGAGAAGACTCAGCTCACCAGCCTCTTGAAGGCGCTGAATATTCCCGTCAGCTCGCAACTGCTGGTCTATTCTGCCACCAGTTTTCAGGGCGGGCTCATCAGGCCGGCCAATCCCCGTGCGCTTTATTTCAACGAGGAGATTTATGTCGGCTTCGTGCCGGGCGGGCGGTTCGAAGTCGCCGCCATTGATCCCGATCTGGGCCCCGTCTTCCGCATCTTCCGTCCCACGCCGGATGGCCGTCCCGAAGTCAGCCGCACCGAGCGCTGCATGAACTGCCATGCAGGCCGCACGAGCTGGCAGGTGCCCGGGCTGGTGGTGGAGTCGGTCATCTGCACCAATACCGGTGCCAGCCTGGATGGCTTTCGGCGCGAGCAGGTGGGCCACACCATTCCGCTGGCCGACCGCTTCGGGGGATGGCATGTCACCGGCGCGCATGAGCATGGCAAGCATCTCGGCAATCTCATGGGCGAGGCCGCGCCCGGTGGCTACAAGCGCCTGCCTGACGCCCCCGGCTCCCTGTTCGATTGGAACAACTATCCCGTGAGCACGAGTGATCTTTTCACCCACCTCATCCACGAGCATCAGCTCGGCTTTCACAATCTCGTCACCCTGGGCGTGTACCGCACCCGAGATGCGCTGACGGCGGGCAAAGGCAAGCTTTCCAACGACGACGCGACCGCGCTTAATGACATTGCGCGCCAGCTCGTGCGGTACCTCCTGTTTGCCAATGAAGCGAAGCTGCCCGAAGGCGGTCTCAAAGCCGATCCTGCTTATGTGAAGGACTTCCTGGCAAGGCGCCAGCCCATCACCAATGGCGCTTCCTTGCGCGATCTCGATCTGCGGGGACGGCTGTTCAAGTACCGTTGCAGCTACATGATCCAGACGCCCTCGTTTGCGGCGCTGCCAAAGGAGTTCAAAGACCGCGTCATGGCTGGTCTTGCCACCGCCTTGCGCGAACAGGGTGCCCCCCCGGAATTCAATTATCTGCCGCCCGATGAAAAGCGCGCCATTCGCACGATCTTGAACGAATCCAGGACCGGCGTTTTTTGAGGACTATCTGCCCAGCCCCGGCATGCTCGGCACGATGCGGCGCAGCGCCTTGCCGAAGCCCGCTTCATCTGGGCTGCCGTTGAAGAGCACGCGGCCCTGTTGGGAGATCAGCACCACGCGCGGCAGGGAGGCCACGTCCAGCAGCCTCGTGATGCTGCGCTCTTTTTGCTCCACCACCCAGGGGTAGAGAATCTTGTTCTGCTGGCGGATTTTTTCAGCGGAGATGTCACCGTCCTTGGCGTCAATGTTCACGCCCACGGGGGTGATGCCCAGCGTCTTAAGGTAACTGGCGCGCTTCAGCATCGCGGGAAGGCTTGAAAGCTTCTCTTCACCTTGTGATGACCAGAATTCCAACATCAACGCCTTCTGCGTGCCCAGCAGATCACTCAAAGTCGTGTCGCCGCCGACGGAGGTGGTGAGTGGCATCGCGAAGTCCACCGTCAGGTGCGACATGCGGTCATCGAGCTGGAACTTCACCACTAGGTTGCCAAACATGTTCGCCTGCTGAGGATACTTCCACAGCCCTTCAGCAATCTGCGCACGGAATTCATCCTCATCTTTATCCTCAGCCGCCTTCATCGCCCGCGCATAGCACGTGAGACCGCGAAATTGCTCCACCGAACGCAGTCCGCCGGGCGAATGCGGAGGCTTGAAATCCAGTGCCACCTCCTCCAAATCCGGGATCAATTTGGTGATCAGCGCGGTGTCCTCGTTTTGGATGCCAAAGATGAGCTTCGCCTCAAGGATCGTCTGCCGTGACAGGCCCGCTGCCTTCGCCGCCGCCACCGCTGCTTCAAGCTCCGTAGAGTTGGTGGGATGCATCAACTGCCGGAACGCTTCTTCCGCCCCATCGCACTTGCCTGTGACAGGGGAAAGCAGGCTGAGCAAAAGAGTGAAAAGGAGCTGGCGGGAAGATGGCATTCGACAGGATCAATTACGCTTCAAAGCACCCCAATGTCTATGATGGTTTTGTAAAGGTAAGGTTTTTCTGGTTAAGATAGATAAATCGCCCTTTTGCCCCCTTTAGAGGGCGAGGAGCAAAAACTCGCTTGTTACCTTTCGGGCGGCGTTACACAGTCGCCCCACCTCTATTCGACCTCTCTGCATCCTTCCATGAGCACCCCTCCAGGCCTTGACGACCTCCTCACTCTCCTGCGTTTTCCTAGCGTCTCCACCAATCCGGCGAATATCGGCGATGTGCGGGACTGCGCCAGTTGGTTGATGGCCAAGCTGCGCTCGATCGGTCTCAGCGCCGAGATCCGCGAAACGCCGGGCCACCCCGTGGTGCTGGCGCGCAATGTGCACCAAGCCGGTCGCCGCACGGTGATGCTCTATGCCCATTATGATGTGCAACCTGCCGAGCCGCTGAACGAATGGCTCTCACCCGCCTTTGAGCCTACCATCCGCGATGGCCGCATCTACTGCCGTGGTGCCACGGATAACAAGGGCCAGCTCATGGGCCACTTGCGCGGTTTGGAGGAGCTGTTGGCGGAAGGCGATCTGCCGGTGAACCTCATCTTCCTCATCGAAGGAGAAGAGGAGATCGGCAGCCCAAATTTGAAGCCCTTCCTGGAACAGTACCGCGAGGAATTGAAGTGCGACATGGTCGCCATCTCCGATACCGGCATGGTCGGTCCAGGGCTTGGCACCTTCACCTATGGCTTGCGTGGTATCGCCTGCATGGAAGTGCGGGTGAAAGGCCCCACCATTGACCTTCATTCGGGCATCTTCGGCGGTGCGGTGATGAATCCGAACACTGCGGTGGCAAGGCTAGCCGCCACTCTTCACGATGACGAAGGCCGCGTGGCCATCGCCGGTTTCTACGATGATGTGCTCCCACTGCAAACCTGGGAGAGGCAGGCCTGGGAAGGGCTCGGCGACAGTAGTGCGGAAACGCTTACCTTGACCGGTTCGCCGGAACTATTTGGCGAAGTGGGTTACACCGATATGGAGCGCCGCTGGGGCCGCCCCACCGCTGAAATCAATGGCATTGGCGGCGGTTATCAGGGCGCAGGCTCAAAGACCGTCATCCCGCGCGAGGCCATGATGAAGCTCTCCTTCCGCCTCGTGCCCGGCCAGGACCCGGACAAGATCATGGCCTTGGCGGAAGCTCATTTGAATGCTCACTGTCCCAAAGGCGTGCGGCTTGAAATCATTCACGGCCATGTCGGCATGCCTTATGTAACGGACCCGCATTCCGCCTTCGGTGCCGCCGCCCAGCGCGCCCTCACTGCCACCTTTGGCGGCAAAGTCGCTCTCATCCGCGAAGGCGGTAGCATTCCCATCGTGCAGGCGTTCAAAGACGTGCTGGGCGTGGAGACCTTGCTGCTCGGCCTCGCCCTGCCCGATTGTCAGGCCCATGCGCCGAATGAGAATTACCCCATCGCCAATTTTGAGGCCGGAGTGAAGCTCAACAAGGCTTTGCTGGCGGAACTTGCGGAGAATTGATACGCGGCTGTCAGAAACTTGCGGGTTGACCATGACCTGTAGCGCAGGTCTATCCGTCGGGTAAAGGTTGGCGTTCTTCGGAGAAGCGCATTTCCATGCGCTGTGCTCACGGTCAGAGACCGCCGCCAGACATCAGTGTCAGTGCGTCTCCTGATACGGCTTACAGGCCTCTCCCCTACAGCCGCAGCCATTTGGGTGGTCGAAATTGAGGCACGGCAACGCGCCCCTAAAACCTTACACGACATGAACTTGGAACTTCCGCCCCTTTTGCAAGATCTGCTGAACACACCATCCCCAACCGGTTTCGAGTGCCACATTCAAAGGCTTATCGGCGAGCGGTTCGAAGGAATAGCCGAGCACATCGAGGCTGATGTCTTCGGCAACCTCATCCTCTCAGTTAACCAGGACGCTCCTCGCAAAGTCATGCTCGCCGGGCATTGCGACCAGATCGGGTTCCTGGTCAAGTACATCAGCCCCGAGGGCTATATCTATGTCGACCCCCTCGGCGGAACCGATAACGGAGTAATCCCCGGAAGCAATATCGTCATCCATACCGACCGTGGGCCCGTTGAGGGCGTGGTAGGGCGCAAACCCGTCGCCTTCCAAAAGCAAGCTGACCGCGAGCAAATCCCCGACCAGGAGCATATCTG
>JAQGPI010000077.1 GCA_028293175.1 Verrucomicrobiaceae bacterium
AGTATTTCAAGGAAGCCCAGTGCTTTGACTGTGACCACAAGTTCAAGGTGGGCCGGTCGTCGCGCTCGGCCAACTGCCCGAACTGCGGTGCTTACATTTCCCTGGAAGACATTGAGCTCAACATGCCCTCCACCCAGGCGATCAAAACGCGCGGCGATGTGTTGATCCGGAAGCGCGGTCAACTCACTGCCACGCACCTGTATGCCAAGGACCTGCGCTGCCAGGGCAGTGTTTCAGCCAATATCAGTTGCTCAGGCGACGCCATCTTCCGCACCACTGGCACCATCGTCGGCGAGGTGCGCTGCCGCCGCTTCATCATTGAGAAGGGCAGCGCCATCACCTTCATGAATCCCGTGCATGCGGACGAAGTGGAAATCCACGCGCCCATCACCGGCAATGTGTTTTCCAAAGGTCCCGTCCTCATCTCCGCCAATGGTGCCGTGAATGGCGATGTGACCGCTCGCTCCGTCTCGATTGAGCCTGGTGGCGAACTAAACGGCGCGATGAATATCGTGCGCTCCACGCCTTCGCCCCAGCAAAACAGGTAGGCAGTTCGTTTCTGGGAAGCAGCGCTTGCACTGTCCCTGGAGAGACGTAACTCTCTTCGACCTATGGTCGCCGCCCCCGATTTGACTGCTGACATCCTTCGCCTCAAGAAGGAGCGCAACGCTGTGATTCTGGCTCACAATTACCAGATCAAGGAAATCCAGGAGATCGCGGATTTCGTTGGCGACTCCCTGGGCCTTGCTTACAAGGCGAAGGAGACCAACGCCGATGTCATCGTCTTCTGCGGCGTGCACTTCATGGCCGAGACGGCGAAGATCGTGAATCCCGGCAAGATCGTCGTGCTGCCCGACGCCAATGCGGGATGCTCGTTGGAGCAGAGCTGCCCTGGGCCGCAGCTTGAGGCTTTCCTGAAGGCGAACGCGGCCAAGAATTACTATGTGATAGCGTATATCAATTGCTCTGGCCATGTGAAGGCGCTGAGCGATTGCATCTGCACCAGCGGAAATGCGGTCAAGATTGTTGAAGCAGCCCCCAAGGACAGACCCATTCTTTTCGTTCCGGATCAGAACCTCGGCTCATGGGTGATGGAACAGACAGGCCGCAAGATGGACCTCTGGAAGGGCTCGTGCTACGTGCATGTCGAATTCACCCGTGACAGCATTTCTGCCATCAAGGATGAGTATCCAGACGCGAAAGTAGTGGCTCATCCCGAATGCCCGTATGCTGTGCGCATCCTGGCGGATGAGGTCTGCTCCACCGAGAAGATGGTGGCCTACTGCAGGAACAGCCCTGCCAGCACTTTCATCATCGTGACGGAGTCCGGCATGCTGCACCGCCTGGAGCGCGAGGTGCCCGACAAGCGTTTCATTCCCGGCCCCACAGGCCACTGCGCCTGTGCGGACTGCCGCTACATGAAGCTCAACACGCTGCAAAAGCTGCACGACTGCCTCGAGACCCTGCAGCCGCGCGTGGAGATGGAGGAAAGCCTGCGCAAGCGCGCCGAAGCCCCCATCTCCCGGATGTTGGAGTTGAGCAGGTAACGGCTCGGTCTTACGCCTTTACAAACATCACCTTGCCGTGATCGAGCTTCGCCTCCACGACGTCACCTTCTTTGATGTGGCCTTCCAGCACCTCCAGGCTTAGCGGATTAAGCAGGAGGTTCTGCACGGCACGCTTCATCGGACGCGCCCCGAAGACCGGATCAAAACCTTCATCGGCAAGCTTGCGGATGGCTTCCTCGCTCACCTTGAGGGTGATGTTCTGTTTGGCCAGACGGTCAATCACTCGCTGCAATTGCAGCAGTACGATCTTATCAAGCTGGCTGGCGTCGAGGCGGTCGAAGATGACAATTTCATCGATGCGATTGATGAATTCAGGGCGGAAGAACTGCTTCAAGGAATCGCGCACGAGTGCTTCCCGCTGCTCAGGGTTTGAAACCTCTTGAATGGCAGCAGAGCCGATGTTGCTGGTCATAATAATGACCGTGTTCTTGAAATCTACCGTGCGGCCTTGGCTATCGGTGATGCGGCCATCATCGAGCACTTGCAGCAGGGTGTTGAACACATCCGGGTGGGCCTTCTCGACTTCGTCAAAAAGCACTACGGAGTATGGCCGCCGGCGCACTGCTTCGGTAAGCTGGCCGCCTTCATCGTAGCCCACGTAGCCGGGAGGTGCGCCGATAAGCCGTGATACACTGTGTTTCTCCATGTACTCGCTCATATCGAGACGGGTCATGGCGTTTTCATCGTCGAAAAGGAATTCGGCCAGGGCTTTGCAAAGCTCTGTCTTACCCACGCCCGTAGGGCCTAGGAACAAGAAGCTGCCAATCGGGCGGTTCTCGTCCTGAATGCCTGCACGCGCACGGCGCACGGCGTTGCTCACGGCGGTGATGGCGGCCTTCTGGCCGATCACGCGGTCGCCTAGCCGGGCTTCCATTTTCACCAGCTTGGAGCGTTCGCCCTCTTGCAGGCGGCTTACAGGCACGCCCGTCCAGTTCGCCACCACACGGGCGATGTCGTCTTCCGTCACCTCTTCACGCAGAAGCTGCGGGCGTTCCTGCGGCTGGGTATTCTGGCTGGCGGCGGCAAGCTGTTTCTCAAGCTCCGGGATGGCACCGTACTGGATCTCCCCAGCGCGGGCAAAATCGCCGCGACGCTGTGCCTGCTCCTGCTCGGTGCGCAGGCGGTCGATGTCTTCCTTGATCTTGCGACTGGCCTGCACGTGCTCCTTCTCCTTCAGCCACTGGGCCTTAAGGGCGGAGGACTTCTCCTTAAGGTCGGCAATCTCACGTTCCAGTCGGGCCAAGCGCTCCTTACTGGCGGCGTCTTTCTCCTTCTTCAAGACTTGACGCTCCATCTCCGACTGCATGACTTCACGCTCCAGAACGTCGATTTCGGTGGGCATGGAGTCGAGCTCGATCTTGATGCGGCTGGCTGCTTCGTCCACGAGGTCGATGGCCTTGTCTGGCAGGAAACGATCAGTGATGTACCGATTGCTCAGCGTGGCAGCAGCGATGATGGCGCCGTCTTGAATGCGCACGCCGTGATGCACTTCATAGCGCTCCTTCAAACCCCGCAGAATGGCGATGGTGTCTTCCACGCTCGGCTCTCCCACCTTGACAGGCTGGAAGCGGCGCTCGAGGGCGGGGTCCTTCTCAATGTACTTGCGATACTCGTCGAGCGTCGTCGCGCCTATGCAGCGCAGTTCGCCGCGTGCAAGCTGCGGCTTGAGCAGGTTGCCCGCATCCATTGCGCCCTCGCTCTTGCCCGCGCCGACGATGTTATGCAGCTCGTCAATGAACAAAATGATCTCGCCTTCGCTGTCGGTGACTTCCTTCAAGAAAGCCTTCAAACGCTCCTCGAACTCACCACGGAACTTCGCCCCGGCCATCATGCCACCAAGGTCCATGCTGATGAGCTTTTTACCCTTGAGTGAATCTGGCACATCGCCTGCCACTATACGGCGCGCGAGCCCTTCAGCGATGGCCGTCTTGCCCACGCCCGGCTCACCAATGAGCACGGGATTGTTCTTCGTGCGGCGGCTGAGCACCTGCATTACGCGACGGATTTCTTCATCTCGTCCGATCACCGGGTCAATCTTGCCCTGCTTAGCGCGGGCCGTCAGATCGGTGCCGTATTTCTCCAGGGTCTGATACTTGCCTTCGGGGTCCTGATCCGTCACACGCTGCGATCCGCGCACGGCGGTCAAGGCCTTGAGTGCGGAGTCATAGGTCAGCGAAGCCGTCTTAAAGAGCGGCTTCAATTCATCGCTTTTGGAAAACATAGCGAGCAACACGTGCTCCACGGAAAGGTAGTCGTCCTTCAGCTTACGCTGCTGGTTTTCCGCCTCTGCCATGACGCCGCGGAGATCGCCGCTCATGTAGAGCTGCGAGGAGCCAGAAACCTTCGGCTGCCTGGCCAGATGCTCCTCAAGAGCATTCCTCAATCCTTCCACATTAGCACCCGCCTTTTCAATCAGTGGCGGCGTGATGCCTCCCTCCTGGTCAAGCAACGCACTGAGCAAATGGGAAGCACGCAGCTCCGAATGCCCGTGGCGTGTGGCGACGGACTGGGCGGCA
>JAQGPI010000090.1 GCA_028293175.1 Verrucomicrobiaceae bacterium
CATCGACCACGGCAAGGTAAACCCGGTGGAGGCGACGCAAATTTTCATCCGTGGCGCGCTCATTGAGAACCAGGATTCACCCATCGGCCTGCGCTTCTACCAGTATAACAACAAGCTGCGCGAAAAAATTGAGACCATGCTCACCCGTGTGCGCAGCAATCGCGTGTACACGATCGAGGAGATGCTGTTCCGATTCTACGATGCGCGGATCAAGAATGTCTCCTCCGTCCACGACCTGAACAAGCTGGTCAATGAGCGCATTGCCGTGCAGCCGGACTTCCTCTGCGCGAAAGAGGACGATCTCACGAGTGGCGACGATCTTTCCTGCGATCTGGCGTTGTTCCCGGATCAGGTGTCCGTGGGCAACAGCGTCCTGCCCATCACTTACAATTACAAGCCGGGCGAGGAGCAGGATGGCGTCACGGTGAAGGTGCCCATGCAGCTCGCCGAGCACCTCACCACCGGTCAGGTGCAATGGATGGTGCCGGGGATGCGCGATGAGGTGGCCAATGTGCTGCTGCGCGCCCTGCCGCGCACCATTCGGCGCGAACTGATGCCGATTGATCCCAAGGCGACGCAGATTGCGGCGCAGTTCAATCCTGGTCGTGCTGATTTCTTCACCGCACTCGCCACCTTCATCACTCATCACTACGGCATCCAGGTGAAGGCCGAGGATTGGCCGCCGAACAGCCTGCCACCGCACTTGCAGCCGCGCGTGGAGGTCTTTGATCAAAAGAAGAACACCGTGGCCTCGGGCCGTGATTTAGCCGCCATCCGTGCCAGCGTGCAGAAGCAGGACCTCAAATCGGATGCCTGGGACAATGCCGTGCGCCGGGTGGAGCGGTATGCCTTGAAAACCTGGTCTTTCGGCGACTTGCCGGAGTCGATTGTAACCGAGGTGGTTGGCGGCGTGCCGGTGCCCGGTTATCTGGGCCTCGTGCTGCGCGATGGCGAGGTGGATGTCCGTCTTTTCCGCAATGCCGCCGATGCCGCCAGCGGCACGCCCGCCGCCGTGCGCCAGCTTGCCGAAAACGCCTTGGGCAAGGACATCGCCTGGCTGTGGAAAGAACTGCGCACGCTGGGTGCCGCGCCTGCCAAGCTGGCGACTAATTTCCAGGCCGCGCTGTCTCAATTGACTCTTCCCACTGCTCCTGCCGCCGCCGCGCCGAAAGGCAGCGTGGAACATTTGCAACAGAGCGCGCATGAGCACATCCTTTCGCATGCCCTGCGGCTGGAGCCTTTGTTCCCGCTCACTGAGAAGCGCTTTAATGCGCTGTGTGAAACTGTTCGCAAAGAATTGCCTGCGCTCACCCACCGCGTGAAGACCCTCAGTGCCCAGGTGCATGATTTGAAACAGAAGATTCTGGCCCTGCCGAAGCCTTATCCTGGGCTAGTGCAGGACGTGCAACGACTGGTGCCGCTGGACCTGCTTTCACGCACGCCGCATTCGCAGCTTCAGCATCTGCCGCGCTACTTGAAAGCCATCCAGGTGCGGGCCGAGCGGGCTTCCATCAACCCGGTCAAGGATGCCGATAAGGCGCAACAGATTGAGGATTTCAACGGCTGGGAGGCCTACGTGCCCCGCGCACAGCACGAGGCTTTCCGCTGGATGCTGGAGGAGTACCGGGTGCAGGTCTTTGCCCAGGAACTCGGGACCGCGCAGCCTGTGAGCATCAAGAGGCTCGAGGCGATGATGGTGATAAGGGAGGGATAGAACCCCGACCCGTCCACGAAGTTCAAGAAGCCCTTCGACACGCGGGGTGTCAGCAAGGATAGTACGTATCGGCAACTTCAGGACAGATCGGACAAGCCACGGCAAAATCTGGTCGATCCGACTGAATCCGACCGGATCCAAGGTTTTTTTTGCAGCGAGTATCCTCACAAACCTGCATCCATGAAACTGCGCTCCGCGTTTGCATGGTGTCAACTGCCCACCTAGATTTCCCACCTCATGTCTGAAGCCACCTCACCCCCGCCTTCCTCAATTCCTGACTCGGATGCCATTGCTAAGGCTTCTTCCTGGGTGCAGCCGCTGCGCCAGGAGATTGGTCGAGTTTTGGTGGGGCAGGCTGATTTGGTGGACCGCCTGCTGGTGGCGCTACTGACCAATGGCCACGTGCTGCTGGAAGGCGTGCCGGGACTGGCGAAGACGCTCGCTGTCCGCACCTTGTCGTCCTGTTTGCAGGCCAAGTTCCAGCGCATCCAGTTCACTCCGGACCTGCTGCCGGCCGATGTGGTGGGCACTATGGTGTATCACCCGCGCGACGGTACCTTCAGCCCACGCCTGGGGCCTGTTTTTGCCAACCTGATCCTGGCGGACGAAATCAACCGAGCCCCGGCGAAGGTGCAGAGCGCCCTACTGGAAGCCATGCAAGAGCGGCAGGTGACGCTGGGCGAGCAGACCTACAAGCTGCCTGATCCCTTCCTTGTGCTGGCCACGCAGAATCCCATTGACCAGGAGGGTACCTACACCCTGCCGGAAGCCCAGCTCGACCGTTTCCTACTCAAGGTGCGTGTGGACTATCCCTCGCCTTCAGAGGAGCGCCGGGTGCTGGATGCCATGGCCACCAGCGCGCCGAAGCTGGATGTGAATCCCATCGTAGACATCAAGGAAATCGTGGCCAGCCGACAGGTGGTGAATGCAGTCTACATGGATGACAAGGTGAAGGAATACATCGTGGCCCTGATCCATGCGACCCGTAATCCTGGACCGTATGCTCCGCATCTGAAGCTGCTGATCCGCTGCGGTGCCTCACCTCGTGGCACGATCAATCTGGCTCTCGCCTCGAAGGCCATCGCCTTCCTCTCTGGCCGCAACTACGTTTCGCCGAACGATGTGAAGCAACTTGCCCCAGACATCCTGCGCCACCGCGTGCTGCTTTCCTACGAAGCTGAGGCCGAGGGGCGTACCTCCGAAGATGTCGTGAGGGAGCTGCTGGAGAAGCTGCCAGTGCCGTAAGTTCTCGGTTCAGTGTTTCAGTTTTGAAGCTAAGAACTGCTCATGCCAAGCCCAACTGACAACGACGCACGGCTAACACGCATCTTGAAGCGTGTGCGGCGCATCGAGCTCATCACTCGCGGGCTGGTGAAGGAGTCGCTGGGCGGGCAGTATCACTCGCGGTTCAAGGGGCAGGGGATCGAATTCGATGATTTCAGGGAGTATCAGGCTGGGGATGATGTGAGGTTTATCGACTGGAATGTGACGGCCCGTATGAACGATCCCTTCGTGCGCAAGTACGTGGAGGAGCGTGAGCTGACGGTTATGCTGCTGGTGGATGTGAGCGGTTCGGGCGACTACGGCAGCCAGGATGACAGCAAGCGCGAACTGGCGGCGGAGCTGGCGGCGGTGTTTGGCTTCAGCGCTTGCGCAAATCAGGACAAGGTGGGGCTGGTGTTATTCAGCGATGAGGTCGAGGCCTTTGTGCCGGCAAGGAAAGGCTTGTCTCACACGCTGCGCATTGTACGCGATATTCTGAACGCAACACCGCGCAGCCGGAAGAGCAATTTCAAGCCCGCACTGGACGTTGCCTTGCAGCGCATCGCGCATCGCTCGCTGATCATTCTGATCTCGGATTTTCTGGTGCCCGGCACGGACTGGGAGCATTCGCTGCGCGGAGTGGCGGCCAAGCATGACGTAACGGCGGTGCAAGTGGCCGATCCGCGTGAGCTTGATCTGCCGAAGGCGGGTCGCGTGTGCCTGCAAGATCCGGAGACGGGCGAGCAAGTGGTTCTGAACACTTCCAGCCAGGCAGTGCGGCTGCTTTATGAGCAAAGGATCAGCGCTCACTTTGACTCCGTGTCTCAAGCGCTGCGTCGTTGCGGTGTGGAGTCTGTCAAAGCGTCCACAGGCGACAACTATGTGCCTGCATTGAAGGCCTACTTCCGAGCCAGGAGGAAGAAGCGGTGAGTCGGCGTAGATTAGGATCCAAATGGATCGCTACCCGTATGGCCTTGGGCCTGTGGCTTGCGAGGGTGCAGAGCTTTGCCCAGCAACCGCCAGATGGCATGCAACCACCGGGCCCGCCGCCGTTGCCACATCCGGAGATCGCTCCGCCTCTGCCTCTGCCGGAGCATGTATCCGTGTGGCTGGTGCTAGCCGTGATTGCAGTGCTGGGCCTGATGGTCACGGGACTCATTCTGCTTTTGTTTGGCCGCAAAGGCCCTCCACCCCTGCCTTCGCGGCGCCCGATCAAGGATGC
>JAQGPI010000094.1 GCA_028293175.1 Verrucomicrobiaceae bacterium
GGAGTCAGCAGGCCCTCCCGCTCCCATTCTGGAAGCTGGGATAGAAGCCATTCATGATGGGAGGCGGACACTCCCTTTAGCTAAGGGACACCAAGTCTGTCCGTCAAGGGGAATGCATGTTTTAGCGTGTGCCCGTCACTACTCCCGGAAAGTGCGTGGTCATGCAGCCGGGGCAGATGCCGTGGCTAAAGCTAGCCTCGGAATGCTCGGTCACATACGTCTCGACGGTATGCCAGTAGCCCTCGTCGTTGCGAATGCTTTTGCAGTAGCAGCAAATGGGAAGCAGACCGCGCAGGATGTGGAGGTCGGCCAGGGCTTTCGCCAGATCAGCGGAAGCGCGGCGGAATTCCAATTGGGCGATGACTTGCCGCCCCAGCGCCTCCAGGGCCCGCTGCTGATGCGGCTGAAGCTCGCGCGGCTTGCGGTCTATCACGCACAGTGAACCCAAAGCAAAGCCTTCGCTGTCGATCAGCGGCGCACCGGCATAGAAGCGGATGTCCGGGCTGCCCGTGACCAGAGGGTTATCGGCAAAGCGCGCATCCAGAGTGGCATCGCCAACGATCATCGGATTCAGGCCCAGGATGGTATGCGCGCAGAAAGCGTGCTCGCGCGGCGTCTGCTCCGCATCCAGCCCTACCTTGGCTTTGAACCACTGGCGGTCGGCGTCCACCAGCGTGAGAACGCCGATGGGTGTATCACAAATGGTCGAAGCCAGAAGCGCGATATCATCGAAAGCAGGCTCGGATGGCGTGTCGAGAATCTTGTAACGACGCAGCGCGGCGAGGCGCTGGCCTTCATTGGCTGGCAAAGGAGCGGTCATGAATTGACAAATGGATGCAGGATGGCGGCTGCTTTGTCACTATGGCAGTTATTTCATATAACCCGCAATACTGCGCCGGACGCCCAGGCACTTGAAGGCCTGGCCTGCACCCTGCTCGTGAACAATGAAGGCATCACGTGCACGGTTGGGCACCGAAACCAGCCGCCGGATAAAGGCGGCCTGTGTCTCATAAAACATCTCATTGAGACCATTGGCCGCAAGCCATGCGCGCACATCGGTGAAATTCACATCGCAGGTGATGTCCTGGCGGCCTGCGTTCTGATAGACATCCGGACCCGTAAGGCATTGCTGGAGCAGATAAGCGCGAAGTGTGCCCTGTGGCCTTCGATGATACAACGTAGGGTACAAGTCGCCATAGTCGATGGTCAGCATGGAGCCTGCGCGCCAGAGCGGCAGCCAGCCTTGCAGCCACGAATGCACCGCCGTTTGCAGTTCGCAGCGTCCGGATGGCTTGCCTTGCAAGGCGCTGTACGT
Source organism: Verrucomicrobiaceae bacterium (assembly GCA_028293175.1). Lineage (GTDB taxonomy): Bacteria > Verrucomicrobiota > Verrucomicrobiia > Verrucomicrobiales > Verrucomicrobiaceae > CAINXC01. The sequence goes on from JAQGPI010000094.1 coordinate 1,316, forward strand.
TTCACGCTCCAGCGTCAGCGGGCGCAACTCCTCTTTAACGTGACCGTTTTCGTGGTTCAGCCACACCTCCTGCCAGCACTCGCCATCGCCCTGCACGAGATCCGCGGGGAAGGCATCGAGCAGTTCGTTGTGAAAGATCAGCGCTTCACCTTCACAGGCAGCCAGAGCTTCCGGCAGCGTGCCAAACCAGCCCGCAACCTTGCCGCCAAGCTTCTGCTTCTGCTGCGCCACCAAGATGAGGGAGGCATCCACCATCAACACGCGGAAGCGCCGACGCTGCCACCAGCCCAAGCCCGCTAGCACGGCGCTCATCAATGAGCCGTCGCCGCCACCTACTTCAATAATGGTGCGAACACCTGTGGCCTTCGCTTCCTCCAGTAACCATGCAGCAATGGCCTTGCCTAACAAAGGAGATAGCGTGGCGCTGGTGCTGAAGTCGCCGCGCGCGCCCACCGTATTGATCCGCGCCGTGTAGTAGCCGCGCTGCGGATCGTACAGCGCGCGCTGCATGAAGCTCGAAAACGGCTCCGTCATTCCTGCCAGGCCTTGATCACTTCCTCGGCAATGATTTGCAGGCCTTCCTTCACGATCTCCGGCCTCTGCGAGAAAGTCAGGCGCAGGCACTCGTGCTGATGCTGCCAGGGCTCGTCCAGACCGAAGAAGAAGTAATGGCCGGGGATGACCAGCACCTCGCGCGCCTTCAGCCGCTGATACAGTTCCTTGGCGGTGATGGGCAGGTCCTTAAGCCAGAGCCAGAGAAAGAACGCGCCCTCCTGCTTGTGCAGCGCCCAGGGCACCTTGTCGCCCAGCGCCTCGCGCAGCACGCCCACGGCGAACTCCGAGCGCTCCTTGTAAAAGGGCCGGATCACCTCGCGGCTCACGCGCAGCAGTGTATCATCTTTTAATAACGGAGCCATGAGCGCCTGGCCCACGTTGCCGTTCGCCAGCGAGACGATGGCGTTCATGTTGCCCAGGGCCTTCACGGTTTCCTTGTCCGCCACGATCATGGCCGTGCGCACTCCGGGCAGCCCCACCTTGCTCATGCTGATGGAGAAGATCATGCCCGGCTCCCATTGCGGATGGAAACCATTGTGTATCACGCCCGGGAAGGGGTGGCCGTAGGCGTTGTCCACGATGAAGGGGATGCCGTGCTCGCGGGCCAGATCACGCAGCCGCGCGAACTCCTCCTGGGTCAGCACGTTGCCCGTGGGATTGGTGGGGCAGGAGACCGCGATGGCGGCGATGTCCGGCGTGATTTCAAGGCGGTCGAAGTCCACGCGGTACTTGAACTCATGCGGCGCTGTCTCCTCGATCAGCGCCGGGATGCCCTTCAGCATGCCCGCGCTCAGACCTTGATTCGCGTAGCCGATGTACTCTGGCACCAGGGGGAAAAGAATGCGCTTCTGGCCGTTGTTTGCGTCCCCCGCCAGCAGGTTGAAAAGCAGGAAGCAGGCGTTCTGGCTGCTGGGCAGCACGGCGATGTTTTCATGTCTCACCTCCCAGTCGCACTCGCGCTGGAGGAAGGCGGCGAAGGCCTCGCGGAAATGCGGGTTGCCGCCCGGCGGATCGTAATTGAGCAGCGCCCGGTCGAGTGCCCCGCCATCCGCCACCATGGCCTGCATCTGCTCGCGCCACAGCGCTTGCACCTCCGGGATCGCCGCTGGCTGGCCACCGCCCAGCATGCGCATGTTGGGATGAGTGGTGAGCGCCTCGCCCAGGTCATCCATCAGCTCCTGGATGCCGCTGGGACCGGAGAGCAGATGGCCAATGGTGGAGGGTGAACGCATGCCTTCATGGAGCAGCCGACTGGCACCAATTGCAAGCCCTGGGATCGTAGGCAGCGTTCGCCTTGTTAGGTTTACAATGGGCGTGCGCATGAGATGGAATGCAGGATGAAGACCCCTTTTCTCCGTCCGCTGCTGTCTGTGACCGTGCTGCTGGGTTTGACCCACTGCGCCACCACAAATGCACCGCGCGTGTTGCCGGCTAAGGCCGCCCAGTCGGAGACGCTCGACAGCACAGTGCAACTCCAGATCTTCCTGGATGCGCAGCACTTTGGTCCCGGCGTGGTCGATGGGCGCACGGGCGAATTCACCACCAAGGCGCTGGACCTGTATCGCAAGGCGAAGGGCCTTTCCTCCGATGCGTCGCCCGACGTCAGCGGTATCTCGCCCTACACCACCTACACGATCCGCGCGGATGATCTGAGCGTGCTGGGAACGATGGGTGAAAGCCCGGCCGAGATCGCCAAGCAAGCGCGCCAGCCTTACACCTCGCTTAAGGAACTGCTGGCCGAGCGGTTTCACACCACACAGGCGTTTATGGCGCAACTCAATCCTGGCGTGGCCCTGGATTCACTCACATCGGGCGCGGTGATCACGGTGCCCAATGTGAAGCAGCCGTTTCGTGCCGATGCCTTCCCTTCCGCCTATCCCAAGCGCTCCGTGGTGGCAGGGGTCACGCGCCACATCGAGGTGAGCCTGCAAGCGCGCATGCTGCAGGTGCTGGATGGCGGGCAACT
>JAQGPI010000256.1 GCA_028293175.1 Verrucomicrobiaceae bacterium
GGCTGAAGAAACCGTGGCCAGCGTAGCGAATGCCTCGGCTCCCACTCAGGCCCTTTGGGAAGATCACGTGGACATCAGCACCGAGTGGGTGCCGCTTGATCTTAACATCGGCAAGTTCGCCGGTGCCGAGAAGCTGGAGAAGCAGGCCGATGGCTCCATCTTTGCCACTCCCCTTCCCGAAGACCGCCAAGTGCCGGGCAATTATATCTTCTCCGCGAAGACGGCGCTCACCGGCATCACTGCTATCAAGATTGAGGCGCTGCCGGACAATCGCCTGCCTAACAACGGTCCAGGCCTTGCCCCCGATGGCAACTTCGTGCTCACCCAATTCACCGTGCAGGCCAATCCTGGTGACATGAAGCGCGTCAGCAAAAAGAACAAGGTCGGTGCCGTCACCCTGGTGCGCCCTCGCGCCGATTTCTCCCAGGCCAATTTCGATGTCGCCGCTGCCATCAAGGTGGGCAACCGCGACCGTGGCTGGGCGCTCTCGCCTGAGACAGGTTACCGCCATGAGGCCATTTTTGAAGCCAATGAGCCCATCGGCTTTGAAGGAGGCACCTCCCTCGCGTTCACGCTTGGCCAGACCTTCCAAGGCGGGAAGTACAACCTGGGCAAGTTCCGCATCTACACTACCACCAGCCCGCTCGTCCGCTTCGGTGCTTCCAAGCAGATCATCGACATTGTGAAGACCCCTTCCGCCAAGCGCAGCAAGGAACAGGTGGCCGCGCTGCGTGAGCACTTCCTCAGCCAGTACCGCGATTACCAGACCAATCAGCGCGTGCTTGCCTCCGCCAAGAAGCCGCTCGCGGTTGATCCGCAGCTTGTGGAGCTGGAGCAGAAGTACGCTGTCGCACAGAAGCCCATCGTCATTGATCCCAAGCTCCTGCAGTTCCGCCGCGACGTGGGCCTCAGCCAGAGCCAGTTCACTAACATCCGGCTCACCGCCGCGCAGGATCTTGCCTGGGCGCTAATCAATTCACCGGCGTTCTTGTTCAATCATTGATAGCTGATCACCAGTAGCGAAGCCATTCGGTCGCCTGCCAGCCAATCAGCCCGCAGGCGACCAAAATGAGAACGGCGGCCATGAAGCTCATGCGCCGCCGCAATCGAATGGCGATCAGACAGAAGCCCAGGGCACAAGCGTCCCACGCACAGGCATTAAAGTCTCCGGCAACGGCTGCCGCCACATTGGAGTACCAAGGTTGGAAGGCACAGATGACCATCAACACGAGGGCCGTCCAGAGCAGATTTTTTGCCTGTTTTTCCTTGTTAGAACCAGCGCCGGCGAATTGCACATACGTCCATACCGCCACGAAGCATCCCAAAGGGGCAAACCCGTGCATCACGGCAAACTTTGCCGCTTCGCGAATCGCGTAAAGGCTCATAGTGGCGGGTTCGCCTCTGATCAGACCGTGATCTTGCGGTTCCGCGCCAGAATAGGCCAGCGTTCCGTGGCCTGCATGTTGTCGATGATCACCGCTTCGCCGTGAAGCGCCACGGTGGGGCAGATGTGGCGGGGCATGCCGTGCAGGGCCTGGCCGATGAGGAAGCTCTCGGGCTGGTCCACATGCAGCACCAGGTGCTCCTCGCTTTGCATGAGCACCAGGGCCTCGGGTAACTCCTCAAAGCGCACGCGCGGCTGCGGCTGCTCGGCGGCCACAGACTTGTGTCCCAGATCGACAGTGATGCGGTCGTGCAGCGGCTTGCTGATCACGCGGGTGAGCAGGATGGCGGCAGGAAGGAAAGGCAGGTCGGGATGCTTGTCGGCGTAACCAAAATCCCATAGCACGGTGGTGCCGGGGCTGAGCGTGCGATCCTCATGCTGGGCATGAATGGCGAAGGTGGGTGAGCCGCCGGCGACGAATTCCTTCACGATCAGGCCTTCGCCTTCCAGCTCCTTGCGGAAGGCCAGGATGGGCGCGTAGGAGGCCTCGCAATTCGCCCGGCGCGTCTCCAAATCGGCATCATGGATATGCCCATCGTAGGCATGGATGCCGGCGAAATGCAGCATCGGCGTCTCCTTGATGGCATGGGCAATGAACTTCGCCTGCTCGCTGGGCACAATTCCCGTGCGGCTCATGCCACAATCCAGCTCCAAGAACACGCCTATCGTAACACCATGCTGCTGAGCGGCACCTGCCAGCATGCTCACGGTTTCTTCATCATCGGCGATGGTGGAGAAGGTGATGGCCGGGTACTTCGCGGCGAGTATCGCAAGCCGGTGGGCATTGATGCCCACGCAGGGCATGGCCAGCATGATGTCGCTGGCACCGCCATCCGCGGTCATCTCCACCTCGGCAATGGTGGAGCACTTGAACTTGGTAATGCCCAGCTCCACCTGCCGTTCGACGAGCTGACCGAGCTTGTGGGTCTTCACGTGCGGTCGCAGGCGCTCAGGGCCACCAGCGATCTCGATCATCTTCGCCAGATTGTGCTCGATGCGGTCCCGGTAAAGCAGCAGCGCCGGGGTGGCGATCTCCGCTTCGTTTTCAACGTGGAACCAGGCGTGGGCGAGCGGAGAACTGACAGAAGACATGGCGCTTAGACTAATTCAAAGATGCCTTCGATCTCAACGGCAATGTTGCCGGGCAACGATCCCATGCCCACGGCACTGCGCGCGCCGATGCCGTCGTCATCGCCCCACACCTGGGCAAACAGTTCGCTGCAGCCGTTGATCACCTTGGGATGATCGGGAAAATCGGCGGTGCAGTTCACCATGCCCAGCAGTTTGATCACTCGTGTGACGCGGTCCAGGCTACCCAGTTCGCTCTTCAACGTAGCAAGCATGGCGAGGCCGACTTGACGCGCTGCGGCCTTGCCCTCTTCCAAGGTCAGACCTGCGCCCACGCGCCCGGTGATGTAGGTGGCATCGCTTTTGTAAGGTCCGTGGCCGGAGACATAGGCGGTGTTGCCCAGGATGACGATGGGCTTGTAAACGCCGCCTTTCGGCGGGGCGGCGGGTAGTTCGAGACCCAGTTCGGTAAGACGTGCTTCAGTAGACATGGCGGTGACAATGAAGGATCAGGGCATGGCCTCGGCTTCCGCACGCAGGAGCTGGGAGCCGTTGAATTTCTCATTGGGCATAAACAGCCAGCCCGGATGATCGCTCAGCAGCTCGTAGCGTTGCAGCACAAATTCAGGAATGAACAGATCGCTGTTCGGATCATAGATCTTCCGACCGGAGAAATAACCCCACAGGCGGTAGTCGCTGTTGTGATCGTAGCCAAAGCCGGGCGTGCCATCCATCGGGTCTTCGCGCAGGCGGTCGGGCGTCTTCATGAGCTTCTCGCTCATGACGATCAGTCTTGATGAGGACCACGGCTGGCGGGGCTTGCGCACGTACCCCCAGAAGTGGGTGCGATCGATATGGAAGCGCCGACCAATGAAGTAATCGCCCGGCGTTTCAGCCGCGATGGCGGCGGCGCGTTGGTCGAGCTGTTCCTTGATCCTAGGGTTCTCACAGGAAGTGAGTCCCAGCATGGCGAGGACGAAGAGGAGCGGCAAACAACGTAAAGGCATGATGCCTGCTACTGTGTGGATTCGCCCGCCGGGCGCAATCGAAAAGCGGAAGGCTTCCAGACCGTACGAATGCGCCTGCTGCTTCAAGCATCTCGAATCCGACGCATTACCGTTCGTGGATCTTGGCGCAAATCTAGCAGGGCATGCAAAATGATTCCGCGATTCTCCACCACATAAAACAAGCCGTAATGGCGATTGAACACCAGTACGCGTCGCACTCTGCCTTGATGCACTATGGAGCCAATGAGCGGAAAAGCTTCGAGCAGGCTGACCAATGACAACACCTCGTCATAGAACCGATCGCCCGTGCCCTCCTCCAAGGCTTCCAGCCGTTCATAGATTCGTTGGACATCGGCCTCCGCTCCGAGCGTCCATACGGCGTTCATTTGCGCGAGGAGGCGGCAATGCGTTGCTTGAGTGCCATGATACCAGCCGTCACTTCATCGGTAGTGCGCACCTTGTCAGGCGATGCCGAGTGTTCAGCCAGCCGCTGGTCTAACAAATCGCCGGTTGCGGCGCTGATGGCGGTGTCTCTGGAAACATCATGCCAAAGTTCCCACACAAGCCGCAGCTTCTGATCGGTCGTCAGGTCACCCAAGGCAGGAATGGTTTCCAGGATCATGAGGCGAAGATGCTCGCTAGGCGAAACAGTGGCAACTGACTTCTTTAAGGCTCGCGGCCCGTCGTTGCACTTAGTGCAGAGCGCCGCACAATGGGAACCATGTCTCGCGCCCTTGTCCTGCTCTCCGGTGGAATGGATTCTGTCACCGCCCTGTATTGGGCCCACAAGCACCGTCAGGTGGTGGGCGCGGTGAGCTTTGATTACGGATCCAAGCACAATAAAAAGGAGATCGGCTTTGCCACCTGGCATTGCAGCCATCTAGACATCTGGCATGAAGTGGTGTCCCTGCCGTTTGTGAATGAACTGTTCGCCTCCGACTTGCTCATCAAAGGCGGCGAGATTCCGGACGGGCATTACGAAGAGGAGAACATGAAACGCACGGTGGTCCCCTTCCGCAACGGCATCATGCTGGCCATCGCCTGCGGCCTCGCGGAGAGCAAGAAAGCGGAGTCACTCGTGATTGCCGCGCACAGTGGCGATCACGCCATCTACCCCGACTGCCGCGAGCCCTTCATGGAAGCCATGGCTGCCGCCATCCGCGAGGGTACCTATGCGCGCATTGACCTGCTGCGCCCCTTCATTGACACCGACAAAAGCGGCATTGCCAAACTGGGCGACAAGCTGGGCGTGGATTTTGGCAAGACATGGTCCTGCTACAAAGGCGGCGAACGCCATTGCGGAACCTGCGGCACCTGCGTGGAACGGCGCGAGGCGTTTATCAATGCGGGCATCGTGGACCCGACCGAGTACAATCACGAGGGCCCGTTGCCGCCGAAGCCTTCGGTTTGAGCGCCACAGACTGGCTGCATGGGGCTTTCATGGGAAGGACCACCAACCCTCCACCATGCTTTCGCTAAGCTTTCGCCAAGTCTCCACCAAGCTTTTGCCAAGTCTTCGCCAAGTCATTCTCAAGCCCTCCGCCAACCTGCCCACCAACCCTGGTACCAAGTATACCACCAAGCCGGGCACCAACATAAGGAGAAAGACCCTCTGAAGAAAGGCTTGCAGGAGAAAGGCCTCAGAGAAAAAGTCCTTTAGGACAAAGGCGTGTGGAAGGATTCCACACACACACAGGGGAATGTTGCTGGTGATTCGAGAGCAACGGGTTTTGGACCGAACAACGGCAAGCGCAGCTACTCCTTCGGCGGTGGTGAGCCACGATAGATGCCATCGAACCAGCCCCTGACGGAGTAGTGCTGGATTTGCTGAGCCTCCACGCGCAGGCAGTGGCCGATGCGGGAGAGGTGGATCTTGGCGCGCTGGGCGGGATCGGTCACTTCGGGATCAGCGACCACGAAGTCCGCCGAGAGGTTGCCAGTCTTGTCCTTCGTCACATCGCTTGGCTTCACCATGGCATCGATAGTGCCGGTCTGCGTGTCATCCGCACGCGACATGCTCAGCGTTACGTGCAAGCCGCCATCGCGCAGGAGGGTGATGCTCACATGACCGCCCGCAAAGTCGTCGTACTCCGCCTCCCAGCCGGGGCCGGTCTTGGGATCGGGCACTGTATCGAGGAAGGAATAGCCACGCATGGTCACCTCGGCTAGCTTGAACCAGTAGGCGGCGGGCCGGTCGGCAGGAGTGGCTGGAGGTGTCGCAGCAGCCGGGGGCGTAGTGGTTGTGGGAGCAGTAGCGGCGGGCTTGGCCGACGCGCCTTTCTTGGAAGGATTGAGGCTGATGTCCAGCAAGCGGTCGCGCATGGTGGGCCATTGTTCCTTCCACAGGTTCAAGGCCGGGCGGTCGGCGGAGCTCCATTTCTTCGCCGCTCCTTTGAAGGAGGTTTGAAGGCGGCTGGAGGCCAGTTGCGCTTCCTTCTTAGCCACCAGTTGCAGCTTCTGCTCGCTGGTGCGGCGGTAGGTGCCCAGAATGCCCGCAGCCGGCGCTTTCTGGCCAGGCTTGAGCGTGATCTCCACCTTCGAGTCCCCCACAGTAGCGATGTAGAAAGCGCCCCGGTCCGTGCCCTCTTCTACCTCTTGGGCGAAGATCACCTGCTTGTCCTTGCGCTCGCCTACGCCCACCCACAGCGAGTTGGAGCCCGGATCACTGGCGAAGCGAAAGGTCAGCCGCGTGCTGTCCGAGCCCGCCTTCGTCAGCACTAAATGGCGCACTCCTGTCTCGTCGTAGTAATGGCCGTCCGATACCGCATCCGCCGCCAGCGAGGCGAGAGAAACCAGGGCAAAGGCCAGGCAGGAAAGGGTCGCACGCATAGGAGTGTTATTTCACACCGAAATGGCGAGGCTGGCAAGCTAGGGAAATCGAGGGGTGGTAGCTGAGAGTTGATGGACGTTCGAAGATTTACATGTCCCATCCGCTAGCCCCCATTCGTTGTATCTCCCATGGCCGATGTCTTCACCCCTGAGAAGCGCTCCGAGGTGATGTCGCTGATCCGCTCCACGGGCAACAAGGGGACGGAACTGAAGCTCATCGCCCTTATGCGCGGCCTGAGCATTACCGGCTGGCGCAGGCATGTGCCGCTGAAGGCGGGCGGGGAAGGGCGGAGGGCTTTGGTCAAGGTGAAGCCCGACTTCGTTTACGCCGCGCAGCGGGTGGTGGTGTTTGTCGATGGCTGCTTCTGGCATGGCTGCCCGCGTCACGGCACGCGGCCTCGGCAGAACCGACAGTTCTGGGATGCAAAGATCGCACGCAACATCACACGCGACCGCAAAGTCGCTCGAGCCCTGCGCCGGGAAGGCTGGACAGTGCTGCGAATCTGGGAATGTGCGCTGACGAAGAAACGCGCGCCAGCGACGATGGCACGGCTGATGCGGGCCCTAAGAGACTGAAGATCCAGAGGAATTTCCCTTCCCGCACTTGAAGGTTCGCACCTGTTTGATTATAATTACCATAATAAGCCTTGCTCTTCCTCATCAGTTCTTCTCATACAGGAGCGGGGCCACCCCAATCCATCTCCCTAACAATCTCGACATTCAAACACCAACCCGATATGCACGAAGGCCAATACCCGCTTTCCCATGCCTGACATCCTTCCAGCTTCTGTCTATCTTCGTGTTGCAGCTTTCGTGTTGTGCCTTGCGCCGGGGCTTCGACCCGCGCATGCGCAGCAGGCCGAGGCTTATCACGAATGGACGAGCATGGATGGCAAGAAGGTGGAGGCGGTACTGATGGCGGTGGAAGGCGACACGGTGAGGCTGAAACTGCGCACCGGCGCGGTGGTGGGCGTGCCGTTGTCGCGGTTCGGTGCCGAGGACCAGGCTTTTGCCAAGGCAGCGGTGCCAGCGATGGCTTCGCCCTCTGTGGTCACCAGCAAGGTCGGGGTTACTGAATCAGGCAAAGCGGGAAGCGAGTATGCGCCGGACAAGACGTGGCCGCGCACGGTGGCGGTGGCCGATATTTCGCCGGTGACGGTGGTGAAGGAAGACGCGGGATCGAAGGAGTTCATCTACCGGTCCGAGCACTATGAATTCCGCTGTGATTCCAAGCTGGGAGCGAATGTGGTGCGCGAGTTCAACCGGATGTTCGAGGCCACACACCTGATCAATTGCAAGCTGCCGCTGAATCTGCACCCCTCGCCCGAGCCGGGGCAGGAGTTCTTCGTGGCGCAGCTCTACACCTCGAAGGAGGACTACTTTGCCAATGGCGGCGTGCCGGGCTCCGCCGGCGTGTACCAGAGCGGGCGCAAGGCCCTCTCCGTGCCGCTCTCTAGCCTGGGAGTGAAGATGGTGGGCACCCGCGTTTCCGTAGAGAAGAGCCGGGAGGATAACAACGCCGTGCTGATCCATGAGATCACTCATCAGATGATGAACCACTGGCTGTCGCACCTGCCCGTGTGGTACATCGAGGGCAGCGCGCGCTACATGGAAGTGCCGAAGTATGAGCGCGGCCGGTTCAGCTTCACTAACCTCGACAACCTGCTGCGCGCCGAACTGCAGCACCGGGGCAGCGATGGCAAGCGCTACACCATGCTGGATTTGGAGGAGCTCACCAATTTGGATGGCAGGACCTGGTCCGCCGCGCTCACCAGCGCCAATCATCAGGCCGGGCAGAACTACACCTCCGCCATGCTGCTGACTTATTACTTCTACCATCTGGACGACAAGGGCGATGCGGCCCACATGATCGACTACCTGAAGGCGGTGGAAAACACCCGCAACAAGGACGAGCTAAAGGCGGCCTTCCAGCAGCACCTGATGCGCGAGCGGTCCTTTGAAGCCTTGAAGGCCGACGTGAAAAAAGGCCTGCACAAGGTAGGCGTCGAAATCGATTTCTCTGCCCCCGGCAAGAACCAACCGGCCTCGGCCAACACCCAATGACATGATGGATTCGCAACGAGCCCCACAGGCACGCGCTTTTAATGAGGCTCGTCGCAGTCCATCCCTCGAAGGCCCGATCATTGATGCCTTTGTGCTGCCCAGCGCCGCCGTGCGGCCGAGCATCTTCCTTCACATCCGGCGCGGCCTCGTCTGGCTGGCATGGCTGGGCATCGCTGGTGTCGCAGGTCTTATCATGGTGTATCCACGCCAGTCATTGATCAATGTGCTGACGTTCGCGAAGCTGGTCAATGAGAGCTTCCACGAGGCCTTTGATGCGCAGCCGCTGAAATCGAATGCCAAGCCCCCCGGCAAGGACACGCCTACGGGAACGATGGCGAAGAATGGCAAGCCGGTTGGCCAAGGCCCGGGCGGAAGCTCCACCGCAAACGGACCGCAGGCCAAAGGTCCTGGCGGAACGTCATCGCAGACGGGTTCGCGTTCCGTCGTAGCCACAGCCGAAACCAACGGCCCGGCCACCGGCGAGCCTTTGACGATCAACACGCCGAAGAGCGGCGACGGTCAGCCGGAGAAGCCAAAGTTCTCGCTCAATCTTGTGATTCCTGGCGGCAACGGCGGCGGACAGCAGGGTCCAGCCCCCATGCCGCAGCAGCAGGGCCCCGGGCCCTCGGCCATCATCATCAATAACAATGGCGGCGGCGGTGCGAACGGCCAGCCTCCCGAGGTGCCTGTTACCATGACTCAAGTGGGCGCTGCCACCGGCGGCGGTGGTCCTATGACCGTGCAACAAGGTGGCGGCGGCAATCAGCCGCCACCTACCATCGTTGTGAACGGCCCCATGGGTCAGCCCCCGGGAGTCATGATCCAGGGCGGCCAAAATGGGCCCATGATTCAAAGAGGTACCGCTCCAGATGGCACGCCGCTCTCACCGGAAGAGCAGGAAGAGACTTCTTCCGGAAGCAGTGCATCAAGCTCCGGTCTTCATCGCAATACCGCCTCCCTCATGGCGCTGTCTGCCGACTGGCCGCGGTCAGTTGCTTTGCAAGGCACTCCGGCGGTATCCATCATTGAGCGCACCAGTATTTCCGGTCGCCAGTACGCGATGCAGACCGAGCATTACGAATTCCAGTCCGATGCCCAGGTGGGCGCGGATGTGGTGCGCGAAATGGCTCGTGTCTTCGAGGCCACCTACGAGCTCAACAAGCTGCTGCCGCTGCGTTTGCATCCCGAGCCGGAGAAGGGCCGACCACGGTTTGTGGCACGGTTGTTCAGCAAGGACCGCGATTACTTTGCCGCTGGCGGCATGCAGGGCAGCGCGGGTACTTACTCCCGCGATCAGGCCTGTATTTTGGTGCCCATCAGCAGCATGGGCGTGAAGATGGTGAACGGTCGCATGCAAACCGAGCGCACCGAAAATACGGAGACGCTGATCCATGAAGTGACCCACCAGATGATGAACACCTGGCTGCCTTTGGTCCCGCGCTGGTACGCGGAAGGCAGCGCCGATTACATCGCCATGGCTGACTATGTGCACGGCCGCTTCTTCCTCAATCAGATGGAGGACCGCCTCCGCCGTTACCTCAAGCGTCGGGGGCAGCAAGGCGATACCTTCATGATGCTGCGGCCGGCCGAACTGATGACGCTGGACGCCAAAACATGGAGCATGGCGCTGGCCTCAAACGCTGGCGGCGCGAGCCAGAACTACGCCTCCGCCACTCTGCTGACGTATTACTTCTACCACCTGGACGGCAAAGGCGATGCTGCGGGCATGCTCAAGTATTTGCGTGCCATCGAACGCGGTGCCCCCGAAGCCGAAGCCTCCGCCACACACCTTCTCCGAGGCCGCTCCATGGCACAGCTGGAATCGGATGTGACCGATGCATTTGAACGTCGCGGCATCAAGGTGGGGACGATTGCACGAGGACGGTTGGCGAAGGAGTAGGGCGATGGATATGAATCATCAGCCGAGGGGCCGTCCTGCCCCTCACCTCTTATCCTCTCCCGGCGGGAGAGGGTTGGCGTGAGGGACGGAATGGCTCGACGGCTGATGTTCGCAAAACTCCCCGCAGCATTCAACCCGCCTCTATTTCACCAACTCAATGGTTAAATCATTCGCGCCATCCACGATGTCCGCGCTCAGCGGTTTGCCGTTGTTCTCGCTGGTGGTGACGATGCCTTCCGGCGTATCGAGTCCGGTCACATCGTTGGCGCTGTAGGTCACCGTCAGCTTGGTGCCGCCAAGAGGTGCGCCGTTGAGGGCATCGAGCTTGAACTTGCCGCCCATGATGCGCGCGGTGGGGCGCGGGGCATTCGTGTCCTTGTTCTCAAAGGCGACCGCACCCCAGCTCACGGGCTTGCCGTTGACCGTGATCTTGCCATTCACCGCGGCGCGTTTCGCGGTGCTCATGAAGCCCTGGTTGCGCAGCCAGGCGGCGAGGTGCTGCGGCCAGGTGCCCAGCACGGGATCGCCCTGCATGAGGCCCACGCCATGAGGGCCGGGCTGATAGAGATGCAGCTCGGCGGGCACCTTGTGCTTGCGCAGCGCGAGGTAGAAGTTGATGGCGTTTTCAGCGGGCACCACGGTGTCGGCATCGGTTTGGAAGATGAAGCATGGCGGCGTCTTATCGGTCACACGCGTCTCGGTGCTCACCTGCCGGGCGAGGTCGTCGTTGTCGTTGGGGCCTAACAAGTTCTTGCGTGAACCCTTGTGGCTGTAGTCTTCGATCATGCTGATCACCGGGTAGCAGGGCACGGCCACATCGGGCCGCGAGCTCACGCGGTCAATCGGATCGGCGGCATCGGCCTTGCCGTCCTCGAACAAGGTGGCCGCCATGCTAGTGAGATGCCCGCCGGCGGAGAAGCCGATGACGCCAATGCGCTGCGGATCGATGCCATACTGCGCGGCGTTTGCCCGCACATAACGAATGGCGCGCTGGACATCGTGAAGCTCCACGGGGAAGTGGTAGCCCTTGCTGCCCAGGCGGTAGTGCAGCACGAAGGCGCTCACGCCCAGGCTGTTGAAAAACTTCGCTGGCTGGATGCCCTCATGGTCGGCGGCGAGACCGCCGTAACCACCGCCGGGACAGACCACAAAGGCCGCGCCATTGGCCTTCTCCTTCGACACTTGCCACACATCCACCCAGGGCTGGTCTGTCGGCTCTTTGCCATGGGCATCCGGCGCGCCTTCGGGCCACAGCGGCACCTTGGGAACCTCGGCGGCAAAGGTGGAAACAGTGAGGGCGACAGCGAGCAGGAGCAGCGGCTTCATCATGATGGCCGCTGTTCTCGCAGAAGTGCCGTGCTTCTTCAAGCCACAAGGCGGGCATACCTCTCATCCACTCTCATAGTTCCCATGGGAGGCAGGGGAGTGATTGGAAGGAATGCGATCCGCTGCTAAAGCACCTCGTGCCACACCGTTCACATAACCACCTCATGATCACCCGCCGCCATTTCCTTACCACCTCGCTGACCGCGCTCGGCGCTTCCGCACTGCCTGCCATGGAACCCATCACACGCGCGGGCAAGCCGCACATGGCGCTGGGCGTGGCGGCGTACAGCTTCCGCAGCTACTTCCAGTGGATGCGCGACAAGGAGCAGGCGCCGAAAGACGGCCACAAGGCCTGGAGCATCTTCGACTTCGTGGACTGGTGCGCGGACAACAACGTGCCGGGTGCCGAGGTCACCAGCTACTTCTTCCCGCCGGACTGCGATGAGGCCTTCTGCCTGAAGCTGCGCCATCACGCCTTCCGGCGCGGCGTGCAACTCACCGGCGGCGCGGTGGGCAACAACTTCGCCCTGCCCAAGGGCCCGAAGCTGGACGAACAGATCGCCTACACGAAGAAGTGGATCGATTTTTCCGCCCTCATGAACGTGCCGCACATCCGTGTCTTCGCGGGTGCGCCGCCAAAGGGCGCGCCGGTAGATGAGGCGATCAAGAACTGCATCGAATCCTACCAGACGGTGCTCGATTATGCGGGGAAAAAGGGCGTAGTGCTGGGTTTGGAAAACCACGGCGGCATCGTGGCGGAACCGGACACGCTCATCCACATCATGAAATCCGTGAACAGCGAGTGGGCTGGCATCAATCTGGACAGCGGCAACTTCCACACGGAAGATCCGTATGCCGATCTCGCCAAGATCGCGGCGTATGCGGTGAACGTGCAGCTCAAGGTGGACATCAAGCGCAAGGGCTCCGACAAGGAGGAACTGAGCGACATCCCGCGCGTGGTGAAAATCCTCAAGGACGCGAATTACCAGGGCTGGTTCACACTCGAATACGAGCGCAGCGACGATCCCTTTGTATCGGTCCCAAAGGTGCTTGACGAGATGCGCAAGGTCATCGCCTGAGGACCATTGCCAAGTCCGCCGTGTGACCCCTGAATCCCAGTTTTCCCTTGCGCCCCTTGCCACCCCGGCGCAAGGGCTGACAGTGCCAGTGCAGCCATCCCATACCGAGCGCTTCAAGCTCGCTGCCCTGTTCTTCATGACGGCGCATGCCCTGGGGCTATGGAGCGTTACCTTCAGCAAAGTGCTGAAGGAGTACGGGTATGAAAACATCATTCCCTACGCGGGAAACACCAGCGTCACCGGCTCCCTCGCCGCCATTGTGTCGCCCCTGATCGTAGGCGCGCTGGCGGATCAGCGCTACTCCATCGAGCGGGTGATGCGCTGGCTGTGCATGGGCTCCGGCTTCTTCATGGCGCTGATGTTTTATGCCATCCAGCAGCACTGGCACTGGACGGTGGTGATCGGGCTGGCGCAAATCCTTGCCCTCTGGGCCATGCCTTCCTTCGGCCTCAGCACCAGCCTTGTCATCGCCCGGCTGAGCAATCCGCGCCAGCAGTTCGGTCCGCTGCGCACCGCCGCCACCATGGGCTGGATCGTTGCCGGGGTGATGGTGAGCCTCGTGCTGCATGCCGATTCTAGCGTCAAGGTCGGCTACGCGTCCGCCATCGCCTGGCTGTTCGCCATGGCCGTCACCTTCACCCTCGATCCCGCGCCGCCGCCAGCCATCAAGGCCGTGCGCACCTGGTCAGACAAGTTGGGGCTGGAGGCCTGGACGCTGCTGAAAAATCCCACCCATCGCGTGGTCTTCGTGGGTGCCGCCTTGTTCAACATGCCGCTGGCGGCGTTTTATCAGTTCACTCCCCTGCACTTGAAGGCACTCGGTACGGAGCAAGCCGGATTGAACATGAGCATCGGCCAGATCATGGAAGTGGTCGGCCTGCTGTCCCTGGCGGCGCTGCTCACCCGCTTCCGTCTGAAGTGGCTCTTCCTCTGCGGCATCGGCTTCGGCGCGCTGCGGTACGTGTTCTTTGCCATGGACAGCCTTCCCACCATGCGGCTGGGCATCTTCCTGCACGGCATCCTTTTCACGCTCTTCTTCATGACCGCGCAAATCTACCTGGAGCACCGTATCCCTGCGGGAATGCGGGCACGGGCACAGGCGTTGCTCTCGCTGATGATGTCCGGCATTGGCAATTTGGTGGGCTCCCTGGGCTGCGGCTGGTGGTGGCATGCCTGCACCACCGGCGGCTACACGGACTGGCACAAGTACTGGACCGGGCTGGCAGGTGTAATCGCGCTGATTTTCCTCTGGTTCGCCATCAGCTACAAAGGCCGGCACCGGGTGGATGGGCATGAGGACAAGGTATGAAGCGCGCCGCCACATCTTCCGCAGAGCTCTACCTCGGCATCGAGGGCGGCGGCACGCGCTCCACGGTCGTGCTGGCTGATGGCAAAGGCCGCGCCCTGGCCGAGCTTTCCGCCGGGCCCGCCAATGTGCGCCTGCTGCTGGACCGTCAACTGCTCGCGCATCTGCGCTCCATTGCCGCGCGCCTGCCGCACAGCGATGTGCCGCTGAAGGCCATCGCCATCGGCCTTGCCGGAGCCCGCACAGAGATCGATCAGGAACGCATTCGCCGAGCAGCGAACCGCGTCTGGCCCGGCGTGCTCTGCCATGCCACGGATGACCTGCAAACCGCGCTCGCCGCCGCGCCAAAGGCCCCAGGCGTGGATGCGCGGGTGCTCATTCTCAGCGGCACCGGCAGTTGCTGCTTTGGTCGCAACCGCCACGGTCTTATTTCGAAAATCGGCGGGCGCGGCCATGTCATTGGCGACCGTGGCAGCGCCTGCGACATCGGCCAGCGCGCGCTCAAGGCGCTGATGGCCCACTACGACCGCGAAGGCGAGTGGCCCAAGCTCGGCGCGCATGTGCTGCGCTCGCTGCTTTTCAATGATCCTGAGGACCTCATTTCTTGGTCCATGGAAGCTTCTAAAACGGACATCGCCGCGCTGGCGATCAATGTCTTTTCCGCCGCCAAGCAACGTGATCCGATCGCTCTGAAAATCCTGGACGAGGCCGCTCATTCCCTAGCGGAAGACGGCCTCGCCTGCGCCTCCCGGCTTTGCGACCAGGGCGAGAGAGTGCAGTTCATTTTCAATGGCGGCGTGCTGCTGAAAAACCGCACCTTCGCCGAAGATGTCGCCTCCCGGCTGCGCGAGCGCTGGCCCGAGTGCGTGGTTTCCAAGGTGGCCCGCACCAGTTCTTGGGGAGCCGTCGCCCTGGCCATGGAAGCAGCCAGCACCGGCGAGGCCAAACCTCGCCCCCTTTCAGCCAAGACCAATGCCGTGGCCGGGCTTGGCGCTGATCACCCGGCGTTTGATAAAGATTTGCTGCAAAGCTCGCCCACCGAGCAGCGCAACGACCGCTCGATGCAGCTCGACACCCTACCGCTGGCAGAGGCGGTGGAGCTCATGATCAGCGAGGACGAAGGCCTGCCGCCTGCCTTGCGCGCGGAGAGCGAGAGCATTCTG
Source organism: Verrucomicrobiaceae bacterium (assembly GCA_028293175.1). GTDB lineage: Bacteria > Verrucomicrobiota > Verrucomicrobiia > Verrucomicrobiales > Verrucomicrobiaceae > CAINXC01. Next base: position 15,187 of record JAQGPI010000256.1, read on the forward strand.
TGGGTCACACAAAAGATCATCGCTGCCTTCAAAAAAAGCGGTCGCTTGTTTTATGTCGGAGCAGGAACCAGCGGACGGCTCGGTGTGCTCGATGCCAGCGAGTGCCCGCCTACTTTCAGCTCTCCCGCCGAGCAGGTGCAGGGCATCATCGCGGGCGGTCAGCGTGCCCTGTGGAGCGCCGTGGAAGGCGCGGAAGATGACCCCACCGCCGGTGCCGATGCGATCAAAGGGCGTGGCGTGGGCAAGGCGGATGTCGTTATTGGCATCGCTGCCAGCGGTCGCACACCTTTTGTCTGGGGCGCGCTCGCCCAGGCCTCCACTTCCGGCGCCACCACCGTACTGCTGTGTTTCAATCCCGGCTTCAAGACCCTGCCCAAGCGCAAAGGCAAGTTCCTGCCTGATCGTGTGATCGCCCCCGATGTCGGCCCGGAAGTCCTCACCGGCTCCACCCGCCTGAAATCCGGCACCGCCACCAAGCTGATCCTGAACCTCTTCACCACCCTGGCCATGACCCACAGCGGCAAGGTGATCAGCAACCTCATGATCGACCTCAATCCCTCCAACGCCAAGCTGCGCGTGCGGGCCGCTGGCATCATCGAGAAGCTCACCGGCTGTGACAATGATACCGCCAAAGCCGCCTTGGAAGCCTCGGGCTGGGTGGTGAAGGGAGCTTGGGAGAGGTTGGTGAAGAAGAAGTGAAGAGCCCTCAACTTCTGGCATTCCGTCTGCACTGGCTGGTTGAGTCGTCGCGAACTCTCGTCTAGTGTCGGCCTTCCGTCGCGCCTGCGCGTGCCCCACGTCCCTTCCTTCAACTCCTGTTTACCATGCCCAAGTTCATCAAGATGCCCAAGCTCAGTGATACCATGACCGAGGGGACCCTCGCGAAATGGAACATCAAGGAAGGCGACACCATCAAGCATGGCCAGGGCATCGCCGACGTGGAAACGGACAAGGCAACGATGGAAATGCAGTCGTACTTCGACGGCAAAGTGATCAAGCTCCTCCTCCAGGCTGGTGGCAAAGTGACTCTGGGCGGCCCGATGGCTGTCGTCCTTGAGGAAGACGAGGAGCTGCCCGCCAATCTCGATGAACTCATTGCCGCCGCCTCCGCCGAGAGCGTCAAGGCCCCTGCGCCGACGCCCGAAAAGGGTGATAAGGCAGTCCGCCCCGGCAAGGAAACCGCCCCCGCAGGGCTGAATCTGCCTCCTCGCTCGCCTTCCCAGGCCCGCCGCCCCGCCGCTGGGCCTGCCAACGGTGTGCGCGTCAAAGCTTCCCCTCTGGCCCGCAAGATTGCTGAAGAAAAAGGCGTGGACCTCGGTCGCGTCACCGGTACCGGCCCCGGAGGCCGCATCATCCGCGAGGATGTCGAAAACGCTCCTGTTGGTGGCACGAGCGGTGGCGGAGCTCCGGCGAAGGCCGTGCAGACCATCCGCCCGGTCGCTGGTCCTGATGATGAACGCGTCGCCGTCAGCGGCATGCGTGCGATCATTGCCGACCGCCTCTCGGCCAGCAAGACCCAGATCCCGCACTTCTACCTCAATATCGAAGTCGATTCCGCGCCGCTCTCGCAGTTCCGCGCTCACTTGAACGCCACCAACGAGAAGTCCGGCGGCAACAAGTACTCGATTAATGACTTCATCCTCAAGGCCGTCGTCCGCGCCGCCCAGGCCGTGCCCGCCGTCAATGCTGCTTGGGATGGCGATGCCGTGGTGAAGTACAAGCATGTGGGCCTCAGCGTGGCGATCGCCGTCGAGGACGGCCTGCTCACCCCCGTGATCAAGGAGGCCAATAACAAGACGCTCCTGCAAATCAGCCAAGCCGTGAAGGACCTCGCCGGTCGCGCCAAGACCAAAAAGATCAGCCCCGACGAATTCGCCGGCGGCACCATCACCGTTTCCAACCTCGGTGCCTACGGCATCGATACCTTCAGCGCCATCATCAACCCACCCCAGGCCGCCATCATCTCCGTTGGCTCCATCCGCAAGGTGCCCGTGGTGAACGACAAGGGAGCCATCGTCGCTGGCGAGCGCATGTGGGTCGGCCTCAGCGGCGATCATCGCGTGGTGGACGGTGCAGTGGCCGCCACCTACCTCGCCGAGCTGCGCAAGCTCCTCGAGAACCCAGCGCTCATGCTGGTGTAGTCATCGTAGCCGCTCAGGAGAAAGTGGTTTCGGCTTTAGCCGAATCAGGAAGTAGCCGCGCTTGCAAGAGCGTGGGGCTTGCGCTTGGCGAAGCACGCAGCCGCTCCTTCCACCTTCTTGCGAAGGCAGCTACTTCGAAGGCTGAACAAACCTCAACGAATTGCCATCCGCATCGCGCACATACAT
>JAQGPI010000259.1 GCA_028293175.1 Verrucomicrobiaceae bacterium
GGTGGGCCTGTCGCTGGCCAAAAGCATGCGCCAGAAGGCCGGTTTTTATGACTTCGTGGCCAGCGGGGCTGAGGTGAAGGATTTCGTCCTGGGTACCCGGCTTCCAGAATTTAGCATTTTGCCTGTGGGCCATTATGATGCCGTCTCTCGTCACGGCCTGCACCTAGAAGACGTGCCGCGGCGCATTCGCGATCTGCTGCGCGGTGCGGAGCTGCAGGGGTTTGACTGCGTGCTGCTTGATACGGCCGCTGGCATCACTGGCATCACAGAAATGGTAGTGAAGGCCTCCGACTACGCCTTGATCCCACAGCAATCAGAGCCGCTGGCAGTGCGCAGCGTGCCACACATGCTCGAGACGCTAGCTCGCTTCCGTGCGGAGGGAGCAGGAACCAAAGTGGCGGGCGTGCTCCTGAGCATGGTGATGAATGACTCGCCCGTGAGCCTGCAGGTAGCCCGCGAACTGCGCCAAGTGCTGCCCACCGAACTAGTCTTCTCCCAAAGCATCCCGCGTTTGCAATCGTTCCTGGAAGCCAGTGCCCATGGGCTGCCAGTGGCCTTGTTGAAAAAGAACCCGCCTCCAGAAGCTCTGTTGTTTGACCAGATCGCGGCCGAACTCGAAGAACGGGTGGGCCTTGTCCGCGACAAAGAAGAAGGATACCGCCATGCAAGTCTCCTGGATTGATCCTGACGAGGTACGTGACCTGCTCAAGCAATTGGAGGGCCCCAAGCAGTCCACCGCAGCTTCTGCGTGGGAAGTTCACACCCTGCCTGCGCCCCAAGTGCCACCGCCGGCTTTCGATTCGCTGATCTCGGATGGCACAGAGCCCCAGCCGCAGGCCCCGGACACTCATCTTCCCGACCCGCCGCTGGCAGAAAGCCGTCCGGCAGGGCCGGCGAATGCCGAACTCTGGCGCATCCGGGAACGCCTTCGCGTGCTGCGCGACAAGGCGCAAACGGCTGGCATTCTCTCACGCACGCGCCAACAGCCAGTAGTGCCGCCTGCGGGTGGCGAGACCCCCTCTCCTTCCTCTGAGCCGGAAGCGGCATCGCCACCGCCTGTCCTCTCCGAACCTCAAGTCGAGGCGGCACCGCTGGCCGAAGCCACAGCGGCGGCAGCACTGTCTTCAGTCGTAGAAACAGTGCCAGATCTGACTACCCCTACGGCTCCCGCTATGGCCGAAGAGGAGCATGTGGCCAGCCCTTCGCAAGTTTCAGAAGTACCTCCGCCTCCACTTGCTGCAGTTGCGGGCGCGAGCCCCTTTGGCATCGCAGAGTCTCCGCCGCCGGTTTACGAGCCGCTTTTCAGCAGCGCACCTCCCATGATTTCCGTTGTTGCCACTAGCGAAGCGGCGGAGTCGGAGCGGGCTCCCTCTCCCTCCTCCGGCACCGGCGCAGACTTGCCTTTTGCGGTTTCGAATCAGGGCCTGAGTGATCGCTTGAATGCTGTCGCGGAATGGGTTTGCAACCGTCTAGGCACCAGGGAGGTGCTTTTGGTAGATGACTATGGCGATGTGCTCTGGGGGGCGCAGGGACAGACGGCTTTAGTCCTCTCCGCCATGATGGCCTGGCATTCTGCCCAACGCGCCAGCGCCAGTGCTACCTGCATTGACCCTGAACGTATCGACAGGCCTCTTGCCCAAGGCCGAGCACTCACCGTCCTGCCTCTGCGCACGCGCTATGGCGTGGTCAGTCTGGCCGTCATCTATGACCAACCCATAGGTGAGGGCGATGCCATAGCTATTCGACGGGCACTAGCAATTGCAGTGGAAGGAACAACAAGCACAGGCAGCAACGAAGCCGCTTGAGTTTTCAACGCCCGCGCTAACGTGATACGTGGGTGTTCCATCTCTTCAACCGACACGCTTTGGTACCGCAAGCGTAGGCAGCGGCTGTGTGCTCGATAGTCGCCGGGCGTTGTACCATGAAGAGCAGTGCTGGCTGGCAGTGGCAGACATTCATTTCGGCTACGAGCTGAACCGAGCCCGCAACCACGGTGCCCTTCTCCCACAATGGGGCATGGCGGCCACCGAGCAACGCCTCGTCGAACTTCTCGATCATTATCGGCCTAGCACCTTCATTATTGTAGGCGACATCATGGACGGCGGCGGATCCATCCGAGAAACCATACACATGCTCGCGCGCATGCGCGAGCGAGTATCCCAGCTCATCTGTGTGGAGGGCAATCACGACCGTGCGGCCCTAAAGCGAGACGAGAGATTTGTGCCTTGGCATTGCGGCGAGGGATTCATTTTCCAGCATGGCCATCGCTTCGCCAAAGTGCTCGTCGACACACAGGCCAACTGCCCTGCTGTGCACATCACAGGCCACGAGCATCCGGCCCTGCACTTCAGCGATGGCGCCGGCCTGCGGCTGAAGCTGCCAGCTTTGATTCAAGACCGCATTGGCACCGCAAACATCCAGCACTGGATCCTGCCAGCCTTTTCACCGTGGGCTGGCGGTTCGATTTATCAAAGCCCGCATGAACGCCTCGCCGCCTGGGCGTGTTCGGAAGGCCGCGTGCTCAAGGCTTGAACACAGATATCCGTCCTGTTATGGACGATAGGTCGCAGTCCGCCCAGTGTACGGATCGACCTGCACGGCGTAGAAATTCTTCGGAATGTCACCTTTCGAGATGAGCCGCTCCTCACCCAGGGTAAAGTAGCACTGGTTGGCCACCAAGCTGTGCTGGTTGAGATCCGTGGAACCATTCGGATAAAAATGGAACGCCCGATAGGTGGCTGAACGCGCTTTCTTGATAATGCCTTCCTTATCACTTTCCGGCGAAAGCTTACTAAGGGGCGGAGAGAGCTTGGCATTTTCCCCGATGACGATGCCTGAAGGCATGTAAAAGGGCTCCGTGAGTAACTGTCCCAAAGCGCCGCTTCCTGTCGTTCCGAACACGGTCGAGGCTCTCACCATGGCCACCGCGCGATAGCCTGTGCCGCTGCCCGGCGAGTTTATGTCCTCGTATTGGTAGAAACGCACCTCTACTTCCTGATTGCCCGATACCGCCAGCTGATGGCCCAGCGCTATCTGCGAAGCAAGAGTTTCCCCTGCGGAAGTAATGCGGGTAGATGCCATCGTACTGAACACCATGGGAGCGATGGCGGCGGTCACCAACGCGATCACCCCCACCACCACCATCAGTTCAATAAGGGTGAAAGCGGACTGGCATTTACGCCTGACCTGCGACCGCAGCTTGGACATATGAGGGGACATAAGATGAAGATGCATTTGCGGTTAGCTCTCAGCCGCAGGAATGGTAACGGTAGAAGTAAAAATACGGAAGTTAACCTTCTGCCTCAAGAGCGACTCGCGCACCAGCTTCAAGTCACTACTGAGGGTGGCTGGCGAGGCAAATCGGGAGGGAAACAGTTGAGGTGGGCTGTTGCCATACTGTTGTGCAAGACGTGTCGCACTCTCCTCATCCATCGCCACCATCACCACCTGGATTGAGGACGGCAACTGATACCGCTTGTTTGCATCCGTGTAGGAATTAAACGTGTAACTTTCCGCCTTAGAGGCTTGGTTCAACAGCACGGCTCCACCACCAATAGACGCTTGAGTGAATGAAGGGGCCATGATCAGGGTGAGGATGTTCTCCGCTACCGGGCGGCTGTTAGCTTTGGCAGACTCTGTTGGTATCGACGTCCATCCGTCCGGATTGCTTACCGTACTCGCAAACACCATGTTGGTTTCCGTCGTCGGCTGGTATTCGTACAAGCGAAAGCGGCTTTTGCTCTCCAGGCGGCCAGTCAACCCCACCGGGAGATACTGAACGTCGTCACTGAAATAAACGTAGTAGCCGCGGACGCACAGCAAACGATCCAGCGTGCGGAAATTGGCATCATCAGTGTAGCCGAGCGGAGCCTGGAATAACACAGCATGGCCAGGCGTCACGTTGGGCGCGCCAAGGCCGGTCATGATGGAATTTGTGGGGCCCATTTTGATTCCTAGTTCAGCGGTACGCGTGTAGCCCACAGGAAACTGCAGAGCACTGGTGGGCTGCCCAGACGGGCCGCCGTAGTCATAACTTCGATAGGAATTAATCGTCGCCTGTGCCAGTCCACGTGTGATGGTGTCAAACGCCGTCCGCGCCTCACGAAACTGGGAAAGGCGGGAAGAGGCTTGGCGCCAAGTTCTCTGGGCCGTACCGATGACTTGCGTGATGATCAACATCATCATTAGTAGGATCACCATGGAGACCAGCACTTCCACAAGAGTGAAGCCCATGGACTGAGGCCGGCATGCTGCAGCCCGGCTCGTCGTCTTGGGAATGGGAATTTCGGCGTTCATATCTGCAATGTTATTTGATTCAAGGGGCGGCAGCAGCCAATACCAGCGGCACCGTCGAGAAAGTTCTAGGCGGGGCGCCTTCGAAGTTAAACCGCAGCAATGGAGTCTGGACAATTTGGATCTGAATTTTTCGCATCCACGGCTCAGGTTGGGTAGCTCCAGGAAGGATGAGTCCGCCGGTACCACTTCCGACCAGAAGCCGGACAAAGTAAGTGGACTGCGCCATCTCTTGTGTGCCGTCTACCGCTACTCCTTGATCATCAAAATGGAACTCATGCTTGTCCAGTGTATCCAAAGAGTTAAAAGGAACGCTGTTGAGCTGGCCTAAAAGCGTGTCTACAATGCGGGTTTCAGCCGCCGCATTGGCCGCCTTCCGGCTCATTTCGATACCGTGCGGCAGCAGTCCAAGCAGGGCCGTGATAGCCAGCCCCATGATGCCCAGCGCCAGCACCGTTTCCACAAGTGAAAAGGCGGCAAGAGGATAACCGGAACCGGAAAGAGGAAAGCGCTTCATAGGGTGCATCACAAAGGTAAAATGGAAAATTACTTTCTTAAGGCGCAAACTGCTTCATCTCGATCACCCGGTAGTGATAGAAGCTCTCCAAGGACTTCTTCCCGACGAGGGAGTCGCCATTCCCATAATCGTTATTTGAAAGGGCTGCCGTTCCAGCGGTGCTGAAATCGAGGTAGCGTTCAAGTAGGGCTGAGCCCCGGTATTCCGATGTCACTGTATCTCTGCGGGTATCCACTTGGTTTGGGAGCAAAGACCTTGCCTTACGGAGGGTTTGAGCCGTGAAGTATACCCGGAACGTGTTCGAGCGAGTGGTGAACTTCTGGTATAAGTTGGCATACGGCCGTTCCCGCGTGTTGTCACCGGTCAGATCGTTGTGCTTCCAATAGGCAGCCATGGTACTTCTGCGGTTATGTTCGTCCATGCCCTTCATTGCTGAGGGTTCCGCTGGAATGTTCGCCTTCCCAGGGCGCGCCGTGCCAGCGGGAATCCTCGGAATCAGATGCAGTTCACACACTTGTGAAGGTGCCAGCATCAAGCCCACGCTTCCGACGGCTGTGGAAGCTGATCTGAAGGCGAACCGTTCGTCTAACTGCTGCACAGTTTCCTCCACATCAATCTCTCGGTGCCAGTAAACCTTGTCAGTCGTTTCATTCCAAAGCTCAGGCGGAATTGGATTGACGTCTTTGATCTTTTTATAAATGACCGTGTTGGTGTCGCTAGGCACCGCGGCGGCGGCTTTACGCGGATCGGTGTCCACACTGGAGTAGGCGGTGATCATTTCACCCTTCATTGCAGCATACACCGCCGTAGCACGCCTGATGTAAGTGAACGGCACAATCTGAAAGTTCAGGTTGATTTTGCCGGCCGTGGAGTAGCTGTCGGTAATGGCATACGGTTCCACGATGGGCATGAAGAAGAGATCCATGAAGTAATGGTCCGCAGGATCCACTCCACCCCCAGCTTCGCCACTATTGTTCCAGGAGGCAGCGCCTACATGGCCGTCCACATCCGCCCTGAACAAAAGAGTGCGCCACGGTATACCGTCGGTATCAGAATGCTCCCTTTGATCCTGCGCGGCCTTTTCCTTTCGCGAGCCCCAGACTCCCGTGGGCAATGAGCCAAACATCCCCGGAGAAGATACCATCCGATTTGGCGTGAAGTAGGCGCTGGTGGCTGGCAACTGAAGGAAGGAACTCGTGAAGTAAGTGTTCCGTATGGCATAATAACCCGCCTGCACGCCCGATTTGTCATCAATGCCGTGACCATGCCAGAATTTCATGACGCTCAAATTGCCGTCATCAGGCTTGTTGATGTAAGGGCCGTCCCTCAAATTGCCGGGACCATTGTCAAAGTCTCGATACCGAGTGGAAGCGACCATTGCCGCCCTGGTGAGCGGTGTGTCGG
>JAQGPI010000643.1 GCA_028293175.1 Verrucomicrobiaceae bacterium
CCGGTGCGCAGCGTGGCAGCCGTGCCGGATATGTTAGTGACCAGACCGGAACCGGCGAGGGAGCCGATGATGGCATTCAGGCCGTTGATATTGAACGTGCCCGCCGTACCGACATTAACCTGGGAGAATTGGGACATGCCGTTGGTGACGCCCACCGCCAGGGTGCCACCATTCACATTGGTGGCTCCATTGTAGCTGTTCGCTGGATTGCCAATGGCGAGAATACCGTTGCCAGTCTTGGTAAAGCCAAAGGTGCCGCTGAGCGTGGAGGACAATAAGGCGGTCACTGCCGGGCTATCGACTGCAATCGTGCGATTGGTCGGGCTGGCGAAGGTCAGCGGGCCGTTCACCGTCACGTTGTTCGAGGCGTTGACACCGCCAAACGTGAGGGTGTTCGCGGGATTGGTGATGTTAATCGCCGAGTACAACGGCACGTTGGTGCCCACGATCTTGGCGTTGTTGCCGCTCATGGTGATGGCACCAGTGCCGTAGGGACTGGCTGCGACCGAACCATTGGCAAGCGCGACGGCGGCGACGATCAGCGAGCCATCCTGCATGTTGATGCCACCGCTAAAGGTATTGGGGGTGGTCGTGCTTACGTTGGTGAGCACCAAAGAGCCAGGGCCGGCCTTGTTGATGCTGCCGCCAGTGCCGGTGACAACGGCGGCAATGCTCAGGTCCACCGGAGAGAGACCAGAGGTCGTGATGGTGCGTCCGGTGTTGCCGAGTTCCAAAAAGCCGGTGATCGTCGGTGTGGTCGCCATGTTGTCGTTCACCGAAGTGATCGTGCCCGTCAGTGCCAAGATGCCAGTGCCGGTGGCCACTGTGGGGTTGGCCACACCGCCCGTGTTGTTAAACGTCAGCGAGCCATCCAGAGTGTTGTTACCCACATAGTTCAGTACACCGGCGCCGTTGAGGGTGATGGCGGTGCCGCTGGCGATCTGGTTCGGATTGGTCACCATGGTGACCGTGGCATTGTTGATGGTGAGGCCGCCCGCCGCAGGGATGACGGTGATGCCTGCTGCGCCAGTGAGATTCAGCGTGCCCTGGTTGACGATGGTGCCGCCGGTGTAAGTGTTGCCGACTGTGCCGAAGGCAATGACAACGTTGCCAGAAACGGTGGCGGCGCTGGAAATCAGGATGGACGTGGGGCCAAGCACCTGCGAAACCGTGGCTCCCACGGGAATACCAATGGCGGAAATAGGCTGGCCAACGTACATGCCAGCGGTGCTGGTGAGGTTGCTGATGGTGGTGGAGGTGCTCAGCAGGCCCACCTGACTGGAGGCACCTACGAGACCAAAGGTCAGCACACTTGCACCACTGGTGGAGGGGAAATTGGACAGCGTGACCGTGCTGGTGCCGCCGCCAGCAGTGATCGTGGTGCCGCCGGGGATGCCGAGACCGGACACGAGCTGGCCGTTGAAGGTGGCGGTGCCGGAAGGGAGGGTGACATTCTTGTTCGCCGTATTCAGCGTGACACTTTGTGTCGCCGAGGTGGTGGGAGCGGAGGAAATGTTTAGAGCACCTGCACCCGACTTGACTACGGCGAGCGTGGCAGTGCCGGACCCCAGCACGGACTTCAGGTCCTGGATACTGGAATTGATGGTAATGGTGTTTTGATTGTTATAGACGAGCAGTTCTTTCGCGCCCGAGGAGGCGTTGCCGCCAACGGTCAGGATACCGGGTGATGCCGCCGTACCGATGACGGTCGCCGCCGCTTCATTACTGCGCAGCAGGCCACCAGTTTCGATGTTCAGGACGTTGCTGCCCGTGGTGAAGGTGATGTCCGTCTGCGCTGTCGAAGACAACCTCAGTGCGCCCACCAGCGTGTTCGAAGTTCCCAGGCTCTGAGTGGCGCTGAAGTTGGCGATGTTGCCAGTGCCAAAGGTGGTTGCATATGCTGGGTAGTTCGTGCTGCCCATGGCTCCGATGCCGGCCTGGGTGGAATTCGGTACGCGGTAAGCGGCATAGTCGCTGGAATTGGCAATGGTCCACGGTGCCAGGAAGGTGCTGGTCGGCGTCGTCGAACCCCCGATCTGAGTCACATTGATCTGCGCGTTGCCTGACGCCACCTGGCCAAGATTGGTGCCGGTAAAGTTGATCGTGCTGCCAAAATTTCGCACCAGATTGCTGAGCACCAAGGTGGGGGTGCCAAAGGCGGAAACGGTAGCCGTCACCGTTGCCGCGCCGGGCTGCAGGGTCACTGTACCAATGGTCTGCGTGGTGGATGCGCCAGGGTCGGCGGTTAGCAGTACTGTGCCGCCTTGAAGCACAATGCCAGTGCCGGGAGAAATACGATTGCCAGCGGAGTCAATGCCCGAGTCGTTGATGCCCAGAGTACCGCCGTACAGGGCCGTAATGGTGGAGGAACCGGTGATGCTGCCTGCATCGCGCACTTCCAGCACGCCGCCGCGAATCGTCGTAGTGCCTGTGTAATCATTGGTAGAAGTGAGGGTCGTGGTGCCGTTGCCGGAACGCGCAAAATTCACGCCTCCAGTAAGGATGCCGCCGAATACTGAAGTGCTGCCCACGACGTTCAGGGTGCCTGATCCGTTCGTGCTGGTGACCCGACCGCCGGTTCCGCCAATGGCGTTGTTATTCGTGAGGTTGGCCACCGTCTGATTTCTGCCGTTCAGGTCGAGGATGCCATCATTGACCTGCAAGGTCTGAAGGGTCGGCACGGTGGTGGTTGGCACCACGGGCAGGGTATTGTCAGCACCGCCGTTGAGGGTCACCCGGCCATCGTTCACCGCAAAAGTACCAGTGACGTACTGCGGGCTGCTGAACACCACATTGCCAGCGCCACTCTTGGTAAAGCCGTTGGTGCCGGTGAAGGAGCTGGAAATATTGACGTCGCCATTGGCATACAGCCACAAGGCCGATCCATTGGCATTGATCTGACCGCCGGAGAGTCCGGTGTTGCCTGCATTGGCCACGATGGCATTGGTGCCGACGGTGTAAGTACTGCCAATGTTGAAGGCCGTGAGTCCGCCGCCACTGTTCAATGTCAGCGTGCCGTTGGTATTGGTGGTGAAGGTCTGGTTGTTGCTCACCCGCACGTTGGCGGTGTTCGGTGAATTGGCGATCGGGATGGATGAATATTCCGATTCCGAAAGCAGGCGGAAGCCAGTGCCTACCGTGTAAGTGGCAAAGCCGAGACCCACACCCGTTGCGGACGTGTCGATCAAGATATCAGGCCGCACGTTCGTGGTCGAGAAGCCTGGCAGGCCGCCTCCGCCCACCGTGTTAGGGGTGTTGGCAAGGACGTTTGAGATACCATTGCCAATGCCTTCGCCGAGGTTGGTGCCGCGAATCAGCAGGCTGGCGCCGGAGTTGCCGGCGATGGCCTGGATCGTATTGAAGGTCAGGATGTTCGAGGCCGAAGGATCAGCAACCAGCGTGATGACGCCGGGGCCGTTGCCATTGTTCAACTGGTTCAGCGACTCATAGTTAGTCTGGCCGATGGCACCGTAAATCTTGAATTCACCACCGGCCTGCGTCAGGTTGCGCAGGATACCGCCGAGGCGGTTGCTCACATAGTTGGTGCGGTTGTCGACGATGAAAGTACCGCCGCCCGCCGAGTTGTAGTTGCCGAACGTGGTCTGGCCGATGCCAGAATAGGTCACCGTACCTTGGTTCACCGTCAGCGTACCGTTGCTGGTGCTGCCATTGCTGGCAATCGTCAGCGTGCCCGTGCCCACTTTGGTGATATTCAGGTTGCCCAGCGTGGTAAGGCTGAAGGCATTGAACTGGCCGGAGAAGGTCGTGGAGGCGTTGTTGTCACCCACCTGCAAGGTGGAAGCACCGCCGCCATTGGTGATGATGCCGACGCCGCTCAGTTCGCCCAAGGTTTCGTTGAAGCCGTTGATGTTCAGAATAGCGGTCGGGGACAGCACCAGTTTCGAGGCGTTGGGAATCACATTGCTGTTGCCCAGGATCAGGCTGCCGGCGGTGATCACCGTGTCGCCGGTGTAGGAGTTGCCTAGACTTGTGAGACGCAGGCCGCCGAGACCCAATTTGGTGATGCCGCCAGGGCCCACCAGCGGGGCGCCGATGTCCAATCCGACTGGCGCGGTGCCGTTGATCGTGAAGTTATGCGTGCCTGTGGAAAGCGTGATGCGGCCGAGGGAGCCTGCCGTCTGTCCAATGACGGGCACGACATTGACGAGGTCGTTGTTGCTGACCACGCTGCCGCCAATGACGAGGTTGCCAGGAGTGTTGATCGCAGGCTGGCCTGCTGCCGTGGCACCGTTGCTATTGAAGGTGATGATACCATTGAGCGTATTGTCGCCCACGAGATTCAGCACGCCGCCGCCATTGAAGGTGATGTTGGTGGCTGCGGCGATCTGGCCCGCGTTGGTGACCATCGTGACCGTCGAGCCGTTGATGGTCAGACCACCCGCTGCCGGGATGATGGTCCTGCCAGCCGCGCCAGCGAGTTGCACCGTCAGGCCAGTGCCATTGACGACTGTGCCGCCGGTGTGGCTATTGGAACCGGCCAGCGCGATGACGGCGGAGCCAAAGCTGTTCAATTCCAGGCGCGTGCTGCCGCCGAAACCGTTGTCCACCACGCGAGAATTGACCGTCAGGGTATTGACGGCATTGGTGATGAACAGTTCCTTCAAGCCCGTACCCGTGCCGCCTGCGGCGAGACGTCCGCTATCTGCGGTGGCACCAATGGAGTTGTTATTGGCGGTGCTCTTCAGCAAGCCGCCGCTCACGAGGTTCAGGATGTCGGTGCTGTCAGTGAAGGTGATGTTCGCGTTCGCAGGGATGTTCAGCGAGTTAAGCAAGTAGGTTTCCGCGCTGCCTGTGTAGGATGGAATATTGCCGTTGGTCAGCAGCCGGATGTTCTGCGAAGCCTGGCTGCTCACGGGCAGCACGGACGAATCATAGCCGGGATAGCCTGCCTGATTCAGAGCCGCTACACCGTTGGCCCCGTAAGTCGCAAATTCAGTGCCACCCACCACGGCCCAGCCACCGATCAAATTGTTCGTCAGCGCAGGCGCGTTGGTGAAGAGGATGCGGCCATTGCCGGCATTCACGGCAAAGCCGAGCGCGTTGCCAGCAAAGTTGAGCACGGCGTTAGGATTCCGAGTCAGCGAAGTGACCGTCAAGCTGGACGAACCGCCCGCCACGTTGGTGGTATTGGCGTTCAAGGTGGAAGCACCATTCGAAACCAGCGTCACCGGTCCCACGGTCTGGGTCGAATCATAACCCGTACCAGCGGTAAGGGTCAACGTACCGCCCTGAAGGAAGATCGGTGCGGTGGAGGAGACACGATCTGAGCGGTCATAGAAGCCGCTGTTGTCGAGGTTCAGCGTGCCATAGTTGATCCGGATGGCGGAAGTGCCGAGGGTGCCGTTGAACAAGGTGCCATTGTCGCGCAGGCTCAGCGTCCCGCCGCGGATGATGGTCTCGCCGATGTAGCTGTTGACGCTGTTGAGCTGGATCGCTCCAGTGCCAGTTTTTTCGAAGGTCAGATTGCCCGCGAGCGAGCCGCCGAATCCACCAGCGGAAGTGGAGCCGGTGAGGGTAAAGATGGCAGGTGCACCGCCCGCCGTGTTGGTGACCACACCACCCGTTCCCGACAAGGAATTGCTGTTGTTGAGGGCGGAAATGAGCTGGTTGTTGCCATTCAGATCGAGCGTGCCTGCGTTCATTTGCAGCGTCCTGCCGTTGCCCAGGGCATCGACAAACAAGGTGTTGTCGCCGCCGTTCAGCTTCACCGTGCCGTTGTTGACAAACAAGGTACCGGTGAAGATCTGCGGCTGGCTGAAGGTGAGCGTGGCCGCTTCTGACTTGGTCACCGAACCGCTGCTGATGATAACGCTGTCGATGTCCAGATCGCCAGACGTGTGAATGAACAAGGAACCGGAGCCGGTGGTGATCTGGCCACCGTGCATGCCGGTGTTGCCTGGAAGGGCAAGAATACCGCCAGCGTTATTCACCGCCGTGCCGAGTGTGATGATGTTGGCGATTGGGAGGTTGCCCGTTGAGAGGGTGCCCGAACCCGCGCCTAGCGTCAGACTGCTGACTGTGGTGGAGACGCCGAAGGTGCCGAAGCCACCAGGGCCGGTGAGCAAGATATTGGCGGTGCCGCCGGCATTCAGCACGGTGGCGTATTCATTGGTGGCCAGCGTCCGGAAGCCTGCGGTGCCTACAGTGACAAAACCTGCTCCCAAACCTGTCAGAGACACATCGCCCAAAATGTCGGGACGAATGCTCATGGTGGTGGTAGCCGCACCACCGCCGCCGCCGATCAGGTTCGCCGTGGCAGCGGTGAAATTCCCCACACCCGCGCCAGCCGCCGCGCCCAGATTCGAGCCGCGCAGCAAGAGGGTGGAACCTGCCGTTGCTCCACCAAGAGTGCCCACCGCGAAGGTGGTGCCTTGAGCAGCATTGGCTTCGAGGTTCAAAATGCTGTTGCCCGTGGCCAGCGAGAAGGTGCCAATGGATTCCGTGGTCGCAGCACTGGCATTGCCAATGACGCGCGCCGTGCCGCCGCTCATCGTGAGCGTGCCGACCGAGGTAGAGCCGCCCAGGCGGTTATTCACGTTGGTGCCAGAGTTGTCGAGCACCAGCGTACCCCCCGTCAGCACGGTAGTCGCGGCGAAGATGCTGGCACCGGCACCGCTATAAGTCACCGTGCCCTGATTGACCGCAAAGGCGCCGGTCACATCGGAGACACCGTTCATGGTCATATTGCCCGAGCCCACTTTGGTCACATTCAGGTTGTTGATGATCGCATTGGTGAAGCGCTTGAATTGGCTGCCCACCGTGAAGTTGCTGTTGTCAAAGCCGACCGAAAGCGTAGCCGCCGTGGTAAGCGAGCTGTTGGTGACGAGGCCGACGCCTGCCAAGGATCCGATGAGCGCGCTATTGCCGTTCAAGTTCAGCGTGGCGCCGCTGGAGAGATTGAACTGCGAGAACCTGGAACCCGCACCAGCGGCACCAATAAGGATCTGCCCGGCGGTCACGTTCGTGGGGCCAGTGTAAGGGTTTTGCGCCGAAAGAGTGATCGCACCGTTGCCTGACTTGTTGAACCCTGCCGTGCCCGAGATAGCGGCGGTCACGTTCAGCGATGACTGCATCAAGGCGACTTCCTGGTCGTTGAACTGGATTGAATTGATGGCGAAGGGGCGCTGCACGGAGCCGAGATCAATGCGGCCGGTGATGGTGGCCGTTGAGCCGACGTTGCTCGAATTGACGGTGAGGCCGCCAGTGCCCAGAACCAGTGAGCCGCCGCCCACCACGCCTGCACCAGCGGTCGTGCCGGTGACCGGGGCAATCGTGCCATTGGAGGTGTTGATCACGGGATTGACGTTGCCGCCGCCGTTGTTGTTGATCACCACACTGCTGAAGGTCGTCGGTCCCACTAGATTCACGATGCCGGGGCCGTTGAGAGTCAGAACGTTAGAGGGATCAATGCCCCCCGTGGCTCCGCTCATCGTCAGGGTGCCGCCATTCACCGTCAGGCCGCCAGCAGGGATCACGATGACTCCAGCAGTGGCGTGGGCGATGGTCACGCCCTGGTTGATGAAGGTGCCGCCTGAGTAAGTGTTACTGCTCAGTGCATTCAAGGTGACGGTACCAGGGCCAGAGGTGACAAGCGCCAAGGTTGCACCAAGGCCGTTGTTAATGATCTTCGAGTTGATCGTAAGCGCCTGGCCTGATGTGCCGCTGTAAACCACCAGTTGCTTGGCTCCGCTGGTCGCCGAGCCCCCAGCGGTCAGTTGGCCCGGAAGCGCCACGCTGCCCAAGTTGGAGGTATTGCCCGTCTTGAGCAGGCCACCAGCGCCGAGGTTAAGGGTGGCGGAAGCATTGCCGAAGGCCGCATCAAAAGCACCGGCCACGTTCAGGGAATTGATCACCAGACCAGCGGCGCTGATGGTGGAGGCAGCCCCCAGACGGATGTTCTGGGCAGGTGCGGAAGCGCCTGGGAACACCCCGCCATCATAGCCGGGGAAGCCAGGAGCATTCAGCGCACCGATGCCGTAGGCTGGGCCGCCGGGCGAAGTTTCCGCGGGATCATAGCTGGCAAATTCCGAGCCGTTCACAATCGCCCAGCCACCGAGGATGTTGTTCACCAACGTCGGAGCATTCTGGAAGGAGACGCGGGGATTGCTGCCGAGCTGACCCAGCGTGGCCGCAGCGCTGTTGGTCTGGCCAATGAAGTTGATGGTCGAGCCGGGTGACTGCACCAGACCGGTGAACACGAGGTCGGCGGCATACACGCTGCCGCCCGGAATCGCATTGACGCTGGCGTTCACCGTGATGGTACCCGCGCCGCCCTGGGTGAGGGTGAGGTCGCCGACATTCTCACGGGTGAGCGCCTGCGGACGACCGAACAAAGAAAGCGAGCCGCCATTGATGTTCACCGCCTTGGTGTCATTGAGACGGTCCGTCGCACCGGTGGTCGAGTTGCTCTGGGAATTGTCTAGCTGGAGCGTCGCTCCATAATTGATGTCGAGCCGTGAAGTGCCGGAGAAGGCTCCCAGATCACGCAGAATGGTGAGACCACCATTCAGGGCGACCGGACCGGTGAAATCGTTGTTGGAAAAGAGTGTCCAGTTGTTCAAGCCGCCGCGGTTGAGGCCCACGTTGCCGGTGATCACACCCGCGAAGTTACGCGCGCTGTTGTCGCGATTGAGGACGATGGTATTGCGCACCCCGGCGCCCGATGGGCCGGTCACTGTGCCGCCGGAATTTGCCACCGTGCCGTCAGCAAAGAGTTCCGTCACATACTGGGCAAAGCCGTTCAGATTGAGCGTGCCACCAAAGCCGAGCTCCATGAAGTTGTTGAATTGGATGCTGTTGTTGCCGCCGCCTAGGGCCACCGTGCCCTGGTTGATGACAAACAAGCCTGTGCTCAAGTTAGCAGGCACGCCGGGGATCGCGGTGGCAGGCGGGGAGAGGGTTAACGTTCCGGTGCCGGCCTTCACCCAGGACATACCGGTGTTCGTCTGGCCGGGGCCGCCAAACAGGGTGCTCGTGATGTTGAGATTGGTTGAGTTGCCGACGGTGTGAATGTATTGGGCTTGGGTGGTCGACGGCAGGTTGAACAAGCCACCAGAGATGCCTGTGTTGCCTTGCAAGGCAAGAATACCGGCACCAGGAATGGTCAAGGCGGGCACTGAAGTACCCGAAGCCGCGTTAATGGTCACACCGCCACCGCTTTGCAGGGTGAGCGTATTGATGCTCACGGTGCCGGTCGCCACCGTGGTGGCAAGCTGGATGTTGTTGTTGGCCGCTAGAGAACCGATGGTCATTTCCGAAGCGCTCAAAGGGCGCAGGATGGCGGTGGTGGTGGCCACATTGACAGCGGCATCGCCGGTGGCAAAGGAAGTACCCAGGCCCGTCTCGGAAGGGTCCACCAGTGCCCATGGAATCACCCCTTTGTTGGCCGTGCCCGTTGCGCCCAACTGATTGATGAAGGCGAAGCCGGTGGTGGTCGAGGCGATGGTCGCCCGGCCAATACCAGCCGCCTGACCGAGATTCGTACCACGGAATAGCACGGTACCGCCGGTGGAGCCGATGGTCGGCGCGGCAAAAGTGATATTGGCTTGCTGCGAGCCACTCGCGGTGACGCTGATGGTGGACTGGCCGCGTTGAATCGTCACTGCGCCAAAGGTTTCCAGGCTGGTGCCTGCCGTGCCGCCCACAAAATTCAGCGTGCCGCCTTGCAGCGTCACAGGACGGTTGCTTCCCAGACGGTTGTTGATCGAAATGGAACCGGTGTCGTCCACCGTCAGCACACCGCCATTGTTGAGTGTTAGCGCACTCGTTGTGGTGCCACCAACCCGACCAGTGCCCGAGCCGCCATTGAGTCCAGAGCCGATCACCACTGTGCCCGCATTCACCGTCAGGGCTCCGGTAAACAAGCTGCTGTCATTTTCAATCCGCAGGGTGCCGGAGGAGATCTTGGTGACGGAAGCCACCGCGCCCAGTGCGGCGCCCGCGCTGGGGAAGACGATGTTACCAGTGCCGGTGAACGTGAGGGCCTGACCGCCGGCCACACCGCCGAGAAGCGTCAGGGTCGATCCCAGATTAGCTCCAATGGTGGCCGCTGAACCCAGATTGATGATGCCCGAATAGGTGCTGGCACCACCGATGGCTTGCAAGGCACCCGCATTGTTGATGCCGGTGTTGTTGGCCGCGAAAGGCTTGTTGATGTTCTGTCCGGCCTGGATTTGGAACGCTGCCCCCACGTTGTTGGCCACGGTGATGGTGCCGTTGATACCCAGGGAGTTAATCAGGGAGCCCGCGCTGTTGATGTCGGCACCGCGCACGGTACCAGCATTGATCGTGATGTTGCCTGACCAAGTGGCCTGATCCGCAGCGAACACCAGCAGTCCGTTGTCACCCTTGAGGATGTTGTTGTTGGCCACTGAGCCGTCGATGGGCTGTTCGATGGTGAGGCGCTTGCCGGCGGAGACCTGAATCAACGCATTGTTGCCCACGGCAAATTTCAGCGTCGGTCCGGCGGAGAGGCTGGCATTGCCAAGCGTCATGTTTTCCGTCACGCGCAAGCCGCCTGCGCTGTATAACTGGATGACGTTGCCTGGGTCGCCAAGAGCGGCGGGATCAGAAACGGAGACGAGGCCTGCGCGGACATCCAGCGTGCCGGAGAAGCTGTTGGCCGGATTGGTCAGCACCAGCGTGCCTGCGCCCGCTTTCACAAAGCCCTGGCCGCTGATCACACCGGTGAGATAGAGACCCTGGGTGACGTCGCCATTGGTGGCATTGTTCACGGTGAAGGTCGAGTTGGCGTTGAGCGTCTGGTTCGAGGAGATCGACAGGCCATATCCGTTCAGGTTGTTCACCGTCAAGCCATCGGAGATGGACGAAACAAGGTTGATCGGGTCAATGAGCTTGTTGGCCGCCTGTGTGTACAAGGTCGAGGCGGAGGCGCGGCCCACTGTGAAGGTGGGGAAGGTGTTGAAAGTGATCGCGCCGGGATAGTTGATTGTTTCCAAATGGCCGGTGCCATCGCCATCCGCTAGAAGTCCCAAAGCACCGCCGCCATTGAACGTAATGGGTCCAGAGTAACCCGGCCCAACGGAAAGATTGCCCAGGCCGTTTTTTGTGAGGCTGGTGACAGCGCCGCCATTGATCTGACCACCGAGATTCACTGTCAGCAACGGATGGTTCACCGACACCACATTCGCCCCGGCGGAAAGCGTCACCGCGCCGTTCAACGACAGGCTGGCAGCCGCATTGGTGAGGTTATAGAACGCGGAGGTGTTGCCGAGCGTGACAGAGTTGGCGATCGACTGGTTACCAGTGGCCACCAGGAAGCCGGTGTTGGACATCGTCAGCGTGCCCGTGCCCACAGGGCCCGAGCCTACACCACCACCGATGAGGGGTGAACTGCTGGAAGCGAGCAGAAGGCCGCCGTTGCTGACGGTCACGCCGCCGCCAAAGGTGTTCTGACCGCCGAGCTGCAACACGCCGGTGCCAGCCTTGATGAGGCGGGCCGTGCTGCCAATGATGGTCGCGGCGATGTTGATTGAAGGGGTGAGATTGCTGAAGGGCGTTGCCGCATCTAGTCCGATGGCACCGATGTTGAGGGTCTTGGCTGCGGTACCGAAGTCGAGGACACCATTGATGGTCGGCGTCGTAGCCACGTTGCTGGAAGCGACCGAGATCGGCGCAGCCGAGGAAAGAATCAGGGTGCCGCCGGTGGTTACCAGCGGATTTGTGATGCCGCCGTTGTTGTTAAAGTTCAGCGCGAAGAGGGTGTTGTCTCCTGCCATCGTGAGGGTGGAACTGCCATTGAGCGTTACGGTATTGGTCGCACCAATCTGGCCCTGGGCCGCACCCATGATCAAGGTGCCCGAATTCAAGGTGATGCCGCCGGCAGGAATCACAACTGTGGAGCCCATGCCGTTCACGATCAGCGTGCCCTGGTTCACCACCGTACCCTTGGTGTAGGTGTTGGCACCGGTCAGAACCAGCGTGCCCGCGCCTGATTTCACCAGGGACAGAGTGCCATTGCCATTCAGAATCGTAGCAGAAGTGGTCTGCTTCGGATCCTTGATGATCGAGTTGATAGTGATGACGTTTTGGTTGTTGTACACCACCAGTTCATTGACGCCGGAGCTGCCCAGCCCACCAGCGGTGAGAATCCCGGGAACCTGTGGCGAACCAATGGAGGAAGAGGCATTGCTGTTGCTGCGCAGAAGGCCGCCGTTCTCCAGATTCAGGATGTTGGTGGCGCTGTTGAAGGCGATGTCGTTGGCAAAGTTACCGTTTAGCCGCAGCATCGCGGCCAAGGTTTCAGGCAACGACAAGGTGGTGGTCAGGTTAGCTGCGGCGGTCAGGTTTGTCACCATGCCGGAGCCCAGCACGGCATCATAGGCGCGGAAGCCTGGGCCCCCCACATCACCCACGCCTAGGGCCGGAGTAAAGGCTGCATAATCGCCCGAATTGGTAACAGCCCATGCCCCCAGAAGACCGCCAAGGATAGGAGTAGGAGCGGAGGTGAACTGCACGCGCGCGTTGTTGCCCGTGGCACCCAGAACTGCGGTGGACGTGAAATTCAGCGTGCTACCTGCCGTGCGGTTCAGAAGGTTAAAGCTAATGTCTTCCGAGGAGACCGCTCCGCCACCCACGCTCAGCGAGACGGTGCCCGCGCCTTCCATGACATTAAGATTGCCAAAGGTCTCGCGCGAAGCTGTCCCCGCACGACCAGCCACCGTCAGAACACCGCCGCGCAGATTCACATCAGTGCCGTTGCCCATGCGGTCGGTCACGTCCGTCTGGAGACCGGCATTGTTGTCCAATAATAGGGTGGCGTAGTTCAAATTGACCGCCGAAGCATTCAAGAACGCAGCGTTGTCACGAAGAATGGTGGTGCCGCCGTTGAGCAGGACGATGCCGCCATTGGTCATCGGCGATTCGAAGGTGAGGGTATTGCCGCCGGAGCGCACAAAGTTCACGCTGGTGCCGCTAATGCCGCCTGTGAACGCCGCGCTCGCGGCCATGTTCGTGACTAGTGTACCCGTGTTGCTGGTGCTGGAGATCGAGCCTCCCGTGCCGGGTACAACCGTCGCATTGCCGGTGCTCAAGGTGCCCACGTACTGGGTCTGGCCATTCAAATCGATCATGCCGCCGTTCAAAGCCAGCGGTTGGTTCTGGAAGATGGCGTTCAGGCCGCCGTTGAGTTTCAGCGATCCGCCATTCACCGTGGTGGTGCCAGTGTAGTACTGGGGCGCGGAGTATTGCAGCGTGCCATCCAGTGTTTTGGTCACACCGGCCGTGCCGGTGAGGGAGCCCGTGATATCCAAAACATTACCAACGCCATTGGTGTGGATGATGCCTTCCACAGTCCCCAGCGAAAGGGTGGCGATGCTCAGTTGATTGCTGCCGCCGGTGTTGAGCAGCGCGCCGCTCGTAAGACTGAGATTAGCGCCCGGCGTGCCGCTGATCACCACGCCAGAGCCAGTGATAGCCATGGCATTGCGCGTCGCCAATAAAACTGAGAGTGTGGTGCTGGACACGACCTTG
>JAQGPI010000139.1 GCA_028293175.1 Verrucomicrobiaceae bacterium
GCCTGCATCCGTTTTGTTCGGCGTTCCCTTTATGGTCTGTTTTGATAGAAATAGCCATTACCGGTGATCGAAACGATCAAGTTCCCCTTGATGCTGATGTCGGGCGAGTAATATCCAATCCTTCCCACTTTTTTGCCCTCTTTCAAATCCCTGGCAGCCTGTAGCGAAGCCTGCCATGCCTTTTCCAGCCCTTTGTCTCGTGGATTCTTGATCCTGAAGGTGGCCTTGTCGGATTTGACCTCCACTCGCGTTGCGGAGCGTCCCATCCACTGAGGTCCTTTGTTGGTGGAACGGTCGTTGTCGTTAATGAGGGTGATCTGTGTCCTTGCCTCTGCCACAATGGTGATCACGTCCTCTTCGATGACGACTGTGTCGGCTTTGATGATCGTGACATCCGCGTCTGAAGCCGCATGGGCGGAGGCTGCCAAAAAGAAAAGGAACGCACCGACGGAGAGGACAACTGTTTTCATGGTCCTAGAGATTTCAGGTAATTAACAGGGATCGACTGGAAGTCCGTCAAGGCTTTGTAAATTCATTGTGAAAAAATCTCCCGGAAATGCCGAATCAGTCTTTTGTCTCCGCCCGAAACACTGCCCGCGCTGCTCCCGTATGAACCTCATCCCATGAGTACACCCACGTCCAGCCGTCGCGACTTCCTCAAGAAAACCGCCGCCACCACCGCCGTCCTCGGCTTCCCGGCGATTCTGCGCGCGGCCAGTCCCAATTCGATGGTGCAGGTTGCTTCCGTGGGTGTGGATGGCATGGCTTTCTCCGACATCACCAACATCCACAGCCATGAGAAGGTGAAGTACGTGGGTTTCTGCGATGTGGACACCTCGCGCTTCGAGAAGGTGGACAAGCTTGCGCCGGGCGTGCCGCACTTCCAGGATTTCCGCGAGATGTTCGACAAGCTGGGCGACTCCATTGACGCGGTGAATATTGCCATTCCCGACCACATGCATGCGAAGGTGGCCACTGAGGCGATGCTGCGCGGCAAGCATGTGTATTGCCAGAAGCCGCTCGCTCACACGGTGTGGGAATGCCGGCAGATGCGCCTCCTTGCGGAGAAGAAAAAGGTGATCACTCAGATGGGCAATCAGATCCATTCCTCCATCCAGTACCGCATGGGCACACAGCTCATCAAGGATGGCGCGATTGGCAAAATCAAAGAAGTGCATTCATGGGTGGGCGTGACTGGCAATGAACGCACACGCTTGTTAGAGCCGCCTGCTCCCGGCCCCGTGCCTGCCACCTTGAACTGGGATTTGTGGATCGGCTCCGCACCGATGCGCGAGTTCGCGCCGGAGGCTTATCATCCCTTTGTCTGGCGCGACTGGCAGGACTTCGGTGGCGGTGCGCAGGGCGATTTTGGCTGCCACATTCTGGACCCTGTCTTCACCGCTCTTGGCCTGCAAGCACCGCTCTCGGTGATTGCCGATAACAGCGGCTTCAACAAGCATGTGTGGCCGGTGAATGAAACCGTGCGCTGGGTGTTCCCTGGCAATGAACTGATCGCGGGCAAGACCTTGAACGTGACCTGGAGCGATGGTGGATTGAAGCCCGCGCGCAAGCTGGCGGGCATGCCGCCGGAAATGGAATTGCCCGCAAGTGGCAGCCTGTTCATCGGCGAATCCGGCACCATGGTGCTGCCGCATGTGGGCCCTCCCGGGCTGTATCCGAAGGAGAAGTTTGCGACCTTCAAGTACCCGGAGATGGAGAAGATCGATTCGCATTGGCACCGCTGGATCAACGGCATCATGAAGAACGAGAAGACCACCGATGGCTTCCACTATGCGGGATGGCTGGCAGAAACGGTGCAGCTTGGCAACGTGGCCACGCGCATGACCAAGCATCCCTCTGGCTCCAAGGGCGGCCAGATGATCGAAGGCAAGGGCGTGGCGGCGCTAGAATGGGACGCGGCGAACCTGAAATTCCCGAACATGCCCGAGGCCGAAAAGTACCTTACCAAGACCTATCGTCCGGGCTGGGAAGTGAAGCCCGCGTAAGGCGGCTTTGGCAAAGTGGAAGGGGCATCTTTGCCCCTTTCAGGAAAGCTTTGAGAAAATGGTGGAGATGTTCACAGCGTCTCCTGAAAGGGGCAGGATGCCCCTACCACCTTCTTGGCTCAACCCACCGCACTTACCGCCTGCTGCTTCGGATACACAAGAATCACCTTGCGGCCCGTGGTGCCCTGCGAGCGCTGATCGAGTGCTTCCTGGATCGCACCGCGCAATTCGTTGAGATCCAGCGGCTTGGTGAGGTACTCGCTGGCACCGTTCTTCATCGCATCCACAGCGGTGCGTACATCGGCATGACCGGTGATGAAAACGAATCGCGAGGTGCAGCCCTCGGCCTTGGCGATGCGCAGCAGGTCGATGCCGGTCATGTCGCCCAGGTTCAAGTCCAGCAGCACCACATCGGGCAGTGTCTCGCGGATCAATTGCAGCCCCTCGTTTCCTGACAGTGCCGCCTCCACTTGGTATTTCTCGCTGACGCAGAACTTCGTCAGCAGTTCCACCAGCGGTCGGTGGTCGTCAATAATCGCAATGCGTGGCATGATGGGGCTTCGAGGCCGAGGGTGAGCACGGTCGTATTCAACCATGTAAAGCCCGTCTTTCGTGGCGGCATCAGCAAAAAAACGATGCACTGGTTTCCCAGGGCATCGTCTGTATTCATGGATAATGGCTGCTACACCAAAGGCTATACGTCGAGCTTCGTCCAGGCCGCGTTCGCCTTGCTGGAGGCGACCACGGCATCAATGAAGGCCATGCCGCGCACGCCGTCTTCGATCTTTGGATAGTCGAGCGTGAGTTCGTCCGCTTCCTTGCCGTCAATGCGGGCGCGGATGTGATTGGCGAAGTTCTTGTAGATGTTGGCGAAGGCTTCCAGGTAGCCTTCGGGATGCGCCGGAGGCGTGCGGCCTGCGGCAGCCGCGGCACGGCTGAGGTAGCCGTTGGCGGTGCGGTAGACTTGCATTGGCTGGTCCAGCCACTTCACCAGCATGGTGTTCGGCTCCTTCTGGTGCCACTCGATGCCGCCCTTTTCACCCCACACGCGGATGTTGAGATTGTTCTCTTCGCCCACCGCGATTTGGGAGCAATGCAGCACACCCTTCGCACCGTTATCGAAGCGCAGCAGCACGTTCGCGTCGTCATCCAGCAGGCGACCTTCCACGAAAGCAGTGATATCGGCGGCGAGTTCACTGATCTTCAGGCCGGTGATGTATTCCGCTAGGTTTTCGGCGTGTGTGCCGATGTCACCCACGCAGCCAGCCGCGCCGGATTTCGTCGGGTCAGTGCGCCAGGCGGCCTGCTTCTGGTCGCTGTCTTCCAGCTTGGTGGCGAGCCAGCCCTGGGGGTATTCCACCACCACCTTGCGGATCTTGCCGAGCTTGCCGCTCTTGATCATATCGCGCGCTTCCTTTACCAGCGGATAGCCGGTGTAGTTGTGCGTGAGGCCATAGAGCTGGCCGGTCTTCTTAACGATGGATACCAGTTCCTTGGCCTCCGCCAGATTGAAGGTGGCGGGCTTGTCACTGAGCACATGGAAACCGCTTTCGAGGGCGAGCTTCGCGGGAGGGAAATGCATGTGATTCGGCGTCACGATGGCGACGAAGTCCATGCGCTGATCCGCAGGCAGGGCCGCCTCCGATTTGATCATCTCCTCATAGCTGCCGTAGCAGCGTGATTCCGGCAGGAAGAAATCCGCGCCCGAGGCCTTGGACTTTTCAGCGTTGGATGAGAACGCGCCGCACACGAGTTCGACCTGCTGATCCAAAGCGGCAGCAATGCGATGCACCGCGCCAATGAAAGCGCCGCGCCCGCCGCCGACCATTCCGTAACGAATTTTTCTGCTCATGAGTCTGTGGAGGTAAGGAGGATGTTGGGTTGGAAGAGAAAGCGGCGATTATGGAAGGGAAAAGGGGTAAGGGAAAAGGGAAAAGTGAATAGCTGGAAGGCGAGGCGAGTGCTCCGGAATCAGGCACTTATCCCTTGCCGCTTTTCCCTCTCCCTCACTGCTTCTTCGGCAGCCGCGCCGTGCTATCC
>JAQGPI010000155.1 GCA_028293175.1 Verrucomicrobiaceae bacterium
TCGTGCTTGGAGTCGGCCTCCTGCTGGCGGTTTACGTCGCCGTGTTTGTGGCACAGCACGCCGCCCACTGAGGAGATTAATACATGAGTCCGCTGGAAATTGTCATCCTCCTGCCCTTGCTGGCCGCCGCCTTGATTGGGGCGGGCCTGCCCGCCAAGCTTGTTGGCCGGGTGGCCGCGCTGGCCAATCTGATTGTTGTGATCGGGCTCTGGCTGCAATTCCCCGGCGCCACCGCCGATGGATCGCTGGTGTTCAAGATGTCGCGTCAGATCCTGGACAATCCCTCGATCAGTTTCGCCGTGGGTGCGGACGGCATGAGCCTGATCCTGGCGCTGCTTACCACCATCGTCACCGTTGCGGCGATCTGGCAGATCGTGGACAAGCCGGCGATCTATTACGTGTCCTCGCTGATGATCAGCGCCGGTGCGCTGGGCGCGTTCCTCACCACGGATGTGTTCTTCATCTACAGCTTCCATGAACTGGCGCTGATCCCCACGCTGCTCATGATCGCCCTGCATGGCCAGGGAGACGCCACGGAGCGTCGCAAGGTGGCCTGGAAAACGACCGTGTATCTGGGTGTAGGAAGTCTTGTGCTGCTGGCCGGTCTTGTCGCACTGGTGCTGAATTTCAGCGAAGGCGGCAAGCTCACTTTCGACCTTACCGCGCTGCTGGCGGTGGCAAAGAACGCGCCGCTCGCGGCTGGCACCCAAGCCTGGATCTTCTTCGTGCTGCTGCTGGGCTTCGGCACGCTGGTGAGCCTTTTCCCCATGCATAGCTGGGCCGCCCCGGCATATGCGACTGCTCCCACGCCGGTGGCCATGCTGCATAGCGGTGTGTTGAAAAAGTTCGGTCTCTATGGCCTCATCCGCATCGCTCTGCCGCTTCTGCCGCTGGGTGCAAAGGCGGAGTGGGTGCAGCAGGCCATGCTCTGGATGCTGCTGGGCAACATCATCATCATCGGCTTGGTGACGATCCATCAGACGAAGCTAGATTCCATGCTGGGGAATTCGAGCGTGATGCACATGGGGTACATTTTTCTCGGTATCGCCGCGGGATCAGAGCTTGCCCTCAGAGGCGCGGTGCTGCTGATGTTTGCTCATGGCGTGTCCATTGCGCTGCTCTTTGCCCTCTGCGGCAAGATGCGCAATCAGCTCGGCTCGCTGGAATTTTCCAAGCTTGGTGGGCTGGCGAAGAACGCGCCGTTCATGACGGTGATTTTTGGTTTTGCCGCCTTTGCCTCCATCGGCTTGCCCGGACTGGCCAACTTCCCTGGTGAACTGATGGTGTTTGCCGGTGCCTTTGATTCA
Source organism: Verrucomicrobiaceae bacterium (assembly GCA_028293175.1). Lineage (GTDB taxonomy): Bacteria > Verrucomicrobiota > Verrucomicrobiia > Verrucomicrobiales > Verrucomicrobiaceae > CAINXC01. The sequence goes on from JAQGPI010000155.1 coordinate 1,308, forward strand.
CGCGTGGCGGGTCTGACCGAAGGATTGCAGCCCATCCACTGGGCTACCATCGTCGCTTTGTGGGGCGTGGTAATGTCGGCTGTTTACATGCTGCGAGCCTACCGGAGCCTGTTCTTTGGCGCTGCCACCGCCGGTCATTTCATCCGTGATCCAGATGGCGAGCAACGCCTGCCGCTGCTGCTGCTCACCGCCGTCCTGGTAGTGGTCGGCTTCCGTCCTGGCCTGCTGATTGATCTGCTCGATTTCACCCTCAACACGGCGAAGGCCGCCGGTTTGTAATCTCTATGTCTTCCTTCTCGATTGAGATCTGCCTCGCGGTCATCGGGGTGCTCCTGGTGGCCTTTGATGCCTTCGCGACTTCGCTGAGCCGCAAGGTGGTGCCCGCGCTGGCCATTGGTGCGGTTGCGCTCCTCTTGGTTCTGCTGTTGGGCGGACACGGTAATCCGCCCGCTCTGCCGGAGTTTGCCAAGTCCTTCTATGCGGTGGATTCCCTGGCTTACTTCTACAAGGTGTTTGCGATGGTGACGACGCTCGGCGTGCTCATCATTGCTTGGGAGTCGGATTCGGTGGTGGCTCACTACTCCAGTTCGCAAGGCATCCACACCCGCATCGGTGAATTCTACGCGCTGCCGCTGATTGTTTGCGCGGGCATGATGTGGATGGCTTCGGCCAAGGATCTAGTCAGCGTATTTGTGCCGCTGGAATTGGTGACCGTAAGTTTCTACGTGCTGGTGGCCTATACTCGACGTTCTGGCAATGCGCTGGAGGCAGGAGTGAAGTACCTGATCCTCGGCGCGCTTTCCACCGGCATCCTCGTCTATGGCATCGCCTGGGTTTACGGGGTGACCGGTTCCATGACTTTTGAAGGCATCGCCGCCGCTGTGAAGAATCCGCACATCAACAGCACCGCCCTGCTCTTTGGCACTGCCTTGCTGCTTGCTGGCCTTGGTTTCAAGGTGGGGGCTGCTCCCTTCCACATCTGGATTCCCGATGTGTATCAAGGCGCTCCCACTCCCGTGACGGCCTTTCTTTCCGTCGGTTCCAAAGCCGCCGGTTTTGTTGTGCTTACCCGCACCGTGACGGCCTTCCTTACCGAAGGCTCGGTCATTGGACCGCAAGTGCGCACCGCCCTGCTGGTGGCTGCTGGTCTTACCATTGCCATCGGCAGTCTGGCGGCGATCACCCAGACCAACTTGAAGCGTTTGTTCGCTTACTCCTCAATCTCTCATGCGGGCTTCTTGGTCCTGGCACTGGCTTGCGGATCTTCCCAGCGCCTGGGCATTTCCAGTGGCGGCATTGTGGCGCTCTATCTCGCTACTTATTTGCCGATGACCCTTCTGGGCTTCCTGCTGCTGGCTGTGTTGCGCAGCCAGGGTGTGGGTGAAGAACTGAAGGATCTCACCGGCCTTTCCAAGCGGTCGCCCGGCCTTGCCTTTGCGCTGACGGCTGCAATGGCATCGCTGGCTGGTCTGCCGCTCACTGCGGGCTTCTTTGGCAAGATGTTGGTGTTTGTGGCTGCCGTGGATCAGGGCTATTACGCCGCGGTGGTCGTCGCTGTTATCGGTGCCGCGGCAGGATTCTATTATTACTTCCGTCCGATTCTGGCGGTATATTCCACGGGTGAAAATGATGGAGCCAAGCTCACGTGGTCGCCAGTGGCGAAGGGCACCGCTTCTTTGCTCATCGCCTGCATTGTCATCCTGGGTGTTTATCCCCGCCTGCTGCAGTTCGTGTTGAATCCGGTGCCGGTTGCCGTCGCAGGAAAGTAAGCCCTGGTTGACCTTCAGGCAGTCGGGCGGATGTTGCGGTCTCCGTATCATGCCTCCCACGAAGCCCGTTTTTACCTGCTGCCAAGTCGTGGCTTTCACCTGCCTGTGGCTGGTGTTGCAGGGCTATGGGATGGCTGCTGGCATCACGGTTCCCACCATGCCACGGGATGGCATCCGTGATGATGCACGGGCGATGACTGGGGAAGCACGCGAGGCCCTGGCTGCTGAAATGAAGCTGTTCGAGCAGCGCACAGGCATTGTCATCGTGATCGATACCAACACCTATCTCGAACAGAATGTGGGCACGATGGACCGCTGCCGGGCGCTGTTGGACAATTGGATTGGCGAGCGGCCAGGAGTCGTGTTCTGCATGAACCGTTCTGTAAAACCGGTGCCCTTCCTTGCGTTTTCCCGCGCCCTTTCCGAGCGATACCCAGAGCCCGACCTTTCCCAGGCGGCCGGTGAAACCACCGATGCGATGGCTAACATGTCCTCACCGGAAAACCGCGTTCCCGTGGGCGTCCGGGTCATGATGGAGCGGCTGAGGTCATTGGAGAAGGCAGCATCCCGGCGCAGCCAGTTGTTTCATCATCGTGATCTGCTGATGATGGGCGGCTTTAGTGCTTTTCTCCTCCTGGCAGGGGCAGTCACGGTCTTGGTGGTGCGCCATCGCCACAAAGTGGAGGATGCAGAGGCCGTGCAGCACCACTTCCCAGATGTGGAGGTGGCCCAGCGTTTTGCCGCACCGTCGGGGGGCGGGGTGGTCGTGGAGATGGACTACAAACGTTAAGCCGGTAAGGCATAACGGGCACGGAGATATTCTTCCAGCGCCTCCCTCCAGGGGCGCGGTGTGAGGCCGGTACGCTGGCTGAAAAGGCTGGTGTCCAAGGCGGTGTAGGGTGGCCGTGCGGCTCTGAACAGAGAAAAGCCATGCATGGAATGCCCCCTCATGGTCCGCGCTTTCAAAGGCAGACCGAGGCTGGCGGCAATATCCAGCGCTGCTTGTCCATATTCAGACCAAGTACAGGCACCTTGATTGCACAGATGCACCACGCCTTGATGACCGGCATTGATCAATGCAAGTGTCCATTCAGTCACGTCATCGGCATACGTCGGACATGCCCATTTATCGTTCACTGCACTAACATCCTCACGGGCCTGCGCATCGCGGATAATGCGGTCTGGAAAGCTAGGCTTTTCAAGCCCAAACAACCAGGAAACCCGTAGCACCAGGGCCTCGGAATGTGCAGCCAGCACGGATTGCTCACCTACGAGCTTGCTGCGACCGTAGTGATTGACGGGTTTGGCAAGGTCTGTCTCGACTCGGGCGGCATGGGGGTAACCTTCGAAGACGTAGTCAGTGCTGATCTGCACAA